>CBDUBB010000214.1:0-4699 GCA_965365265.1 uncultured Flavobacteriaceae bacterium | reverse complement strand
TAGGAACGTTCCACGTTCCCTGTGGTACCGTATACCTGCTCTCGGCAGACCTCTATGGTACCACAGGGAACGTGGAACGTTCCTACATTGAAAAACCCGTATACCTGAAACCTATGGAAACCCTGGAAATCGTAATTGAGGAGACTGAGGAAGACGGGGGAACCGGTGGCAACTTCACCTTTGAATGGGCAACGCAGAACACCAGAAATTCTCCCCTATTTGAGGCTGTGATGATCTCTACCCTGGGCCAGCAGGGCATCTCTTTTACTACCCGGGGCATCCAAATCGACTAGGGCACCTTCGTTGCGTCATTTAAGCAAGCCTCATTACGTATATGTTTGGTTGGAATAGGATAGCATGGGGAGCTAATAATGGATTCGAAAGACTCTGATCTCAGTGACGTCTTCCATAGCGTTCGATTATTACTACACCTAAGAATTAAGGTCGGGAGACCAAAGTTGACTTTTTCACAATTTCATTAGATTTATATGGATGCTAAATTAACCCAAAACCCAACACATAATAGGTTCACAAATAGTCAACTTAAGACACTGGAATTACGGGAAACCCGATAAAATATAGGGATTCCAGCCGAGGGTTTAGATCCTGCCGTGGTCACTTAATAGTAAAGGACTTAGAAAGTTTTACTTTTTAAGATCTTTATTGATTGCCCAAGAATTGGCCAATTTTGGGTTCTATATTGCAAGAAATAGAATAAAATTCGTCCGGGTGTACGGACCTTTTTACTCCTTGTTTTTAGATATGCTTTTGGAAAGATCCTGCTGGTAGACTTCCATGTAGTCTACGCGAGCGATGCCCTGTATTTATTCTTTATCGGCGTCTATTATTCCAAATGGCGAATGGTCCTGAAGAAGATCGACGAAGTCCTATATCAATACGCAGACCAGAAATTGGAAGAAAACAAGGAAGACCATCCGATTCCGTGATTTCTCTGCTATTGATTCGAAGATTATATAAGCTTAACCCGACAACACACCCTCCAGGTGACTCTAGGCTTTTCATTTTTTATTCTCTATTCCAATTCAAAAAATTCATTTGATGGAAATCACAGCACTCGCAGGCCCGGCCAGAGGCATTGATTTTGTTTCCTTGAACCCGGCTTTTTGGGACCATTCCCTGAAGTCTGATGCGGAATAATCAAACCCATGATCGGTTTCGATGGCCATGTTTAGAGACATCATTAATCCGAAGGAATTCTTGGTTCTTTGATCGTCGATGATATTTTCAATCACAATGAAGGCCCCTCCATCGGGCAATGCCGCATATGCCTTTTTCACAAGCATTAATTTGTCCTCATGGCCCCAGTCGTGCAGGATGTTTCCCATAGTAATGATATCCGCTTTCGGGAAATCATCCGTAAAGAAATCTCCCGAAACAATTTCAATTCGGTCTTCCAACCCCATGGCGCGTACATTTTCCTGTGCTATGGGGCTTACCGGAGGCAGGTCAAAGGACTTACATTTCATATGGCCGTTGTTCCTTGCCACATGTATCGAAAGATTTGCGCCGGAACCCCCAATATCGCACAGGGTGTTGTAGGGGGAGAAGTCAAAATCAGCTGCCAATTTCATGAAGTTACCCGCCTGTACGCCTCCCATGGCATGAATAAATTCCCGAAGCCTTTCTTCATTGGCATAAATGGCCTCAAAAACTGGTTTGCCGCCATTTTTTGTTTCGTTCTGGGGCTTTCCTGTTTTAAGGGCTTCCTCCAGGTCATTCCAAAAAGGATAAAGCCGATTGTTGGCCATCTCCAGCATGCCCCCTATGTAGCTCGGTTTATTCCTGTCCAAAAACACATCGGAATCCTCAGTATTCCCATAAGAAGCATTTTCCTTCAACCCCGTCCGTTCCAGAAATCCCAGAGCCACTAAGGTGTCAAGGAAATCGAAGAGGGAGCGGTTGTGCAATCCCAACCTGTTTTGAATTTCTTTGCCTGATAAAGCTCCAGCTGCCAGGTGAGTGAAAAGGTCCATATTTACGGCAGTCAATAAGGTCTTTGATGCCCAAAAGCCCATTCCTATCTGCATGATTTTGGACGGATCTACTTGATTTTCATTAGGTTGCTTCATGGTGTTAGGTTTTAAGTGATTGTTTATAGTGCTTCTGTTCATTCAGTTCCATCTGTTGAACTCGATGTTCAGTACAACCGTATTTGATCATTTTAGTGGGCTTTCAGGAAGGCATCGACAGTTTCTTCAGAGAGGAGTTCAAGTACTACGTATTTCAGCCGCCTGGTCGGAAAAGCCTTCATCAGCAGGTTATTTGTTCTTCATAAGATACGAAAAAGTTAATTTGAGTCCCGGGTGGCCCGGAAAATGAGCACCCCTTAGAAATTTAAGGAGGAATGCGTACATTTAAGTGTCAAGACCCGTCCATGGCCATTGAATTATTCGATTTTTTTGTGAAGTATCCTACCGGGGCCAAATTGATCGGGGATGACTATATGTTTGTAGAGTATAAATGCCCCATTGATTCCGAAAAATTCAAGCTCTGGACAGACACCCCGTTTCTGAGCTATGTGATCAGCGGTAAAAAGGATTGGACTTCTGTAAACGAGACCTACACCATACAGGCTGGGGAAGCCCTGTTCTTCAAAAGAGGGTTATACAACACAAAACAGTATTTCGAGGAGGAATTTTGCACCATTGTTTTTTTTCTGACAGAGGATTTTATTCGGCATTTCATCGGAAAAAACGAAGAGCTGCTTTCACAGCAGGCCGACCAGGCGGCCCACAAACAGATTTACCGAATTGATGTGACCGAGTCCCTGAAGGCCCTGATGCTTTCTGTTTTCAGTTATTTGAACCAGGTAAGTATCCCCAGGGAATTGGTGGAGATGAAGTTTAACGAACTACTTTATAATATAGCGCTGAATCCGGCAAACAGGGATCTTATGGCCTATTTCAATTCCCTGAAAAGGATAGAAAAAACCAATCTGGCGGAAATTATGAACAAAAACTTCCATTACGACCTTAAATTGGAAGAATATGCCCGCCTCAGCGGTAGGAGCCTCTCTACATTCAAACGTGACTTCAGTGCCTTTTTTGGGGAAACCCCCGGGAAATGGCTGAACAGCAAAAGGCTTGAATATTCCAGGACGTTGCTTCAAAACCCGGATCTGAATATCAGTGATGTCTGTTTTGAAAGTGGCTTCAGGAACACCTCGCACTTCAACAGCAGTTTCAAAAAACGATTCCAGTATCCGCCAAACCAGTACCGAAAGCGCTATTTCGGGATTTAAATTTTCCCATGCTTACTAATTTCCGGCCTGAACTTTTTCAAAAAGAATTTGAACTTTTTTGAAAAGAGCCCCCTGCGGAAGGACGATACTTTTGTGACAACACTAAAACCAATTGTCATGAAGAAAGTATTGATGTTTACCTATTCCATCGTAGCCTACCTAATCGGATTTGCTTCGATCCTGTACTGGATTGCTTCTGTAAGCCATCTGGTGCCCGAAATCTCTATTGACCAGACACCGGAGCTTCCGTTCTGGAAAGCGCTGGCCGTAAACCTGGGTTGGGTCCTCCTCTTCGGCCTGCAGCACAGTATCATGGCCAGGAGGCCAGTGAAAGCCGTCCTGACCAAATACCTTCCCAAACCGATTGAAAGGAGCACCTTTGTGCTCATTTCTGGAGTATTGCTGACCCTGATGGTAGCCAACTGGGAGCCGATGGGCGGCCTGATATGGGAAGTGCAATCCGGCACCCCACTGTATTACGGGATCTATGTCCTGTTCTTTACCGGTTGGGCAATTTTGTTCCTGAGTACCTTCCTGATCAATCATTTTGATTTATTCGGATTGCGCCAGACCTATCTGGAACTGGTCAACAAGCCCTACACCGATCTGAACTTTAAGGTAGTCTGGTTGTACAAATATGTTCGGCACCCCTTGTATTTCGGTGGGATTCTGGGCCTATGGGCAACCCCGCAAATGACGGTTACCCATCTGGTCTTCGCCATTGGGCTAACGGCGTACTTTGTGGTGGGAACCCTTTTTGAGGAAATCGACCTGATCAGGGATTTCGGGGACCGTTACAGGGCCTACCGTTCCAAAACCCCCATGCTCCTGCCTTTTATAAAACTCAATTCAAAACAGTAACACCTTAAATCAATTCTAATGAAAACAATCGTAAGAAAAATCAATGGTTTTGACCCTGCCGGAATAGCCGGTACCGTATCCGCCCTTCAGGCGAACCCTTCTCTCGGCGCATTTGTTTTGCGCGTGGAAAATAACTGGATAGACGGTGGACATAACCGAAGTAGGATCCAGGGATTCTACGGAGTCGGTCAGGAAGATACCTCACGAGAGGAACCTTTTCTACTGGACAATGACGAACCCCCTGTGTTGCTGGGGAATAATCTGGGCCCCAATCCGGCAGAAGCCCTTCTTCACGGCATGGTGGGCTGCATGACCACCTCCATGGTATTGCTGGCTGCGGCCCGGGGCATTGAAGTGGATGCCGTAACGGCAAGGGTGGAGGCAGACATTGACCTGCGCGGATTTCTGGGCCTGGATCCTGAAGTCCCCAGGGGTTACCAGAAGATACGTGTATCCTATGGGATCGAAGGGGTAACAGAGACTGAAAAGCATGAGTTGCTCGAACTCGCTAAGCAGTCCCCTATGTATAATTCGGTTGTGAACCCCATAGAGGTAGAACTCTCGGCACAGTAAGAG
>CBDUBB010000213.1:0-4709 GCA_965365265.1 uncultured Flavobacteriaceae bacterium | reverse complement strand
GATACGTCGCAGGCGCCGTCGTGCTCATGTCACGTACCCCGCGACCTGGTCCGGTGGGAGCACCTGCCCGTGGCCCTCTACCCGGATAGCCTGGGGTATATCTTCTCAGGGGGCTCCGTGGTGGACACGGCCAATACCTCCGGCTTCGGCTCCCGGGAAACTCCCCCCGTGGTGGCAGCCTTTACCCACCACAACCCGGAGGCGGAAAAAGCCGGGCGGGATGATTTCCAGAGCCAGAGCATCGCCTTTAGCCTGGACAGGGGGCGTTCCTGGACGAAATACGAAGGCAACCCGGTACTGGGGAACGAAACCGGCATCCGGGATTTCCGGGACCCCAAGATCATCTGGCACCCCGAGACCGGGAAATGGGTGATGGCCCTGGCGGTCTACGACCGGGTGCAGCTTTATGGCTCCCCCGACCTGAAAACCTGGTCCTACCTTTCCGACTTTGGCATCCCCGGGGATACCCGCCTCTGGGAGTGCCCGGACCTCTTCCCCTTGCAGGACCCCAAAACGGGGGAAACCAAATGGGTGCTGATCGTCAGCATACAGCAGGAAGCCCCCAACGGGGGGACGGCCACCTCGTATTTCATTGGGGATTTTGATGGCACCCGCTTTATCGCCAACCCTGCTGAGCAGCAGTGGCTGGGCTGGGGGACGGATAACTATGCCTTCGTGACCTGGGACCACGCCCCGGTGGGCCCCGGAGAGCGGATCGGGATCGGGTGGATGTCCAACTGGCAGTATGCCCAGGAGGTCCCCACGGATACCTGGCGGTCTGCCATGACGGTACCACGGATTTTATCACTCCAGGACACCGATGGGGCCTATTCCCTGAAATCAAGACCGGTGGAGGCCCTGGAGGCCCTGAGAGGGGAGCGGACGGACCTTGGTAAGCGAACCATCGACCGGGAGCAGGAGGTAACCGGGAGCTTTTCGCCGGCCCGGTGCGAGCTCCTTTTGCATACCGACACAGCGCAAACCACGGCGGCCCTGTTCGGGATGACCCTTTCCAACGGGAAGGGAGACCGGCTCATCCTGGGCTTTGATCGCGAAAACGAGCAACTGTGGGTAGACCGGCGCCAGTCCGGGCCCACGGGCTTTTCGGAGGACTTCTTCAAAGGCCCCCATACGGCCCCGCTGAAGCTGAAGGACCTGGAAGATTTGAGGATCTACCTGGATGTGGCCTCCCTGGAGGTTTTTGCCGGGCAGGGGGCCCTTAATTTCACGGAGATCTTTTTCCCCTCCGTCCCTTATGACACGCTGACCTTCTGGGCAGACGAAGGGGAGTGGGTGCTGGAATCCGGGGTGGTATTCGCCCTGGAAGGGATCTGGGAAACACCCTGATCTTACGCTAACCGGCCCGTTCCCGGGCTGATATTCGTCATAGATATCCTTCCCCTGCTGGAGTATCTTTACCAGTGGCATGAACCAAAACCGATCCATAGGGGAACTGATCAGGGATTTTCTGAGCGAGACCGGGCAGCTGGCCTACTTTGCAGGCCGGTTTTTCCGGGAGGTCCTGCGCCCCCCCTATGAGTTCCGGGAATTCCTGCGGCAGTGTTACCAGATGGGGAACCGGTCCCTGGTCCTGGTCCTGGTGACGGGGTTTATCATCGGCCTGGTGCTTACGCTCCAGTCCAGGCCCACCCTTATTGAATTCGGGGCGGAATCCTGGATGCCCAACATGGTGGGGATTTCCATCGTGCGTGAAATAGGGCCTGTGATCACAGCCCTGATCTGTGCCGGGCGGATCGCCTCCGGGATCGGGGCGGAACTGGGTTCCATGCGGGTCACCGAACAGATCGATGCCATGGAGGTCTCCGGTACCAACCCCTTTAATTACCTGGTGGTGACCCGGGTACTGGCGACCACCTTTATGATCCCGCTGCTGGTGATCTTCGGCGATATGATCGCCCTGTATGGCTCTGCCCTCGTAGAGTACTTTAAGGGTGGCATGAGCTTTCAGCTGTATTTCAACAAGGTCTTTAACGCGCTTTCCTACGGGGATTTTATCCCGGCAACCATCAAGTCCTTTTTCTTCGGTTTTGTGATAGGGCTGGTGGGCTGTTATAAGGGGTATTACTGCAAAAAAGGGACTGCAGGGGTAGGGAAGGCTGCCAACACGGCGGTGGTGACGGCCTCCCTGCTGGTATTCTTTGTGGATTTCATGGCAGTATTTATCTCCGATATTTTTTACGAACTCTGATACCGTGGAAACCAGGACAAAACATACCGAATCCAAAAAGTCCGAAACCGGCAAAAAGGAGGTCATCCGCATCCGGGGCCTCTGTAAAAGCTTCGGGGAAAACGAGGTGCTCAGGGGGTTTAACCTGACCCTTTATGACAGGGAAAACCTGGTAGTCATGGGCAAATCCGGTTCCGGGAAATCCGTGATGATCAAATGTCTTGTAGGCCTTATGGAACCCGACGCCGGCGTGGTTGAGGTGCTCGGGCAGGATATTTCCACCCTGGAACAGCAGGAACTTGACCGCCTGCGCTCAGACATCGGCTTCCTCTTCCAGGGCAGTGCCCTGTACGATTCCATGACGGTGCGGGAGAACCTGGAATTCCCGATGCGCAGGCATAAGGAAAAGCTGGGCCCCATCTCCGATACCCTGCCCCTGGTTAGGGAAGCCCTCGAAAACGTAGGCCTGGCCCATGCCATAGACCTGATGCCGGCAGAATTGTCCGGGGGTATGAAGCGCCGGATCGCCCTGGCACGGACGCTCATCCTGAAACCCAAACTGATCCTGTACGATGAGCCGACCAGCGGCCTGGACCCGATCACCTCCAAGGAGATCATCGGACTGATGCGGAATATCCAGCGGAAATACGGTACAGCCTCCCTGATCATCACCCACGATGTGGATTGCGCCCGGGTTATTTCGGAGCGGATCCTCCTTTTGGTGGATGGAACGAATTATGCAGAAGGGACCTACGGGGAACTCTCCTCGAGCACAGACCCGAAAGTGGAAGCATTCTTTAAAAAGTAAGCCATGGGAAAATCAACTTCGCAATTCATAAAACTCGGGGTGTTCGTCATCCTGGGAAGCCTGCTGATCCTGGTCATGGCATACATGATTGGGAATGAACAGAATATTTTCCGCCCGACCTTCCAGATCACCGCGGTCTTTGAGAATGTCAATGGCCTTCAGAAGGGCAACAATGTCCGGTATTCGGGCATCAGTGTAGGGGTGGTGAAGGACATCGTGATGGAAAATGACACCAGCATCCGCGTCTATATGCGGATTGAAGAAAACATGCTGGACCATATCAAGAAAGACGCGATAGCCATGGTGGGTTCCGACGGGCTGGTGGGAAGCATGCTGATCAACATCCTGCCCGGCAAGGGGGAAGGAAGCCCGATCAGAGACGGGGACGAGATCCCCACCTTCAGCCGGATCAATACCCAGGACATGCTGACCACCCTGAACGTCACCAATGAGAATGCCGCCCTGCTGACGGCCGACCTCCTGGAGGTTACCCAGGCACTGCGCAACGGATCCGGGATCCTGGGCCAGCTCCTCTATGACAGCACCATGGCCAAAGACCTGCGCCAGAGTTTCCATAACCTCAGGGTGAGTACGGTACAGTCCAAACAGGCGGTGAACCGCCTCAATGAAATGATTCAACAGTGGCAGCTGGAAGAGAGTGCCCTGACCCTGCTCATGAATGACCCCGAATTCAGCGAACAGATCCGCAATGTGGCTTCCAATCTGGATAGCTCTGGTCGGGAAATCAGGGAACTGACCGGGCGGTTGAACGAACTCGTCGGGGGCCTGCAGGCCGGGGATGGCACCCTGGGCCTTTTGCTCCGGGACAGCATCATGGCTGAAGAGATCCGCCACGGCCTGAAACACCTGGATTCCGGCCTCGTCAAATTCGACGAGAATATGGAAGCCATGCAGCACAACTTCCTCACCCGGGGGTATTTTAAAAAACTCGAGCGGGAGCAGAAAAAGCAGGAGAAAAGGGAAAAGAAAAACAAAAAGAATTAAAAAAACCGCCCCGAAGAAACTTCAGGGCGGCTCGTTCAGCCCATTCGGGCTGCTCACCGGATAACAAGACAATCGGATGTAAAAAACACTGACATGCAAATACCCCTTATGACATCCGTCTATTACAGGAAGTTGCCTTTATCATCCAGTTTGAGTCGTAAGGTCTTTTCCCCATTGACCAGGGTAACCTTATAGGTTTTGGTCACCCCTTTGTCTTTGTGATAGCGAACCAGGTAGACATCTTCACTGACGGTCCAGCCCGGGAAGCGATCCAGGAGGGCGTTGTTTACGCTCTCGGGAAGCTTGATGTTTTCGAATTTTTCAATGGTCCTCAGGATTTTTCCGTCTTTGTCATAGGCGGCAAGGATCTTACCATCCGGAATATAAAACCGGATTTGGTAGTAATCGTAATCATCCTGATAGTATTCGGACTCTTCCAGGTTAAAGGCAGCTACTTTCCGTTCGAGCATTTGAACGGGTATGGCTGCGGGTTCTTCAGATGCCAGACTATTCAGGTATTTATAGTTGGTGGCATACACGATAACTTCAGATAACTCCTCGGTCTTTATGACCTGTGCTATTGCAGGGCTTACAAGCCCGATGCACAACAGACTTAATAAAAGCTTTTTCATGGCTAGGATTTTTAGGTTAACAATACAGACGGATTTCACGCCGGTTGCATAAAAGTACTTGGATTTCAATCCGGCA
>CBDUBB010000212.1:0-4720 GCA_965365265.1 uncultured Flavobacteriaceae bacterium | reverse complement strand
AAAAAAAATCAACATGAGAAAAGTACTATTGACTCTGACAGCCGTATTCGCCCTGAGCATGAGCGTAAAGGCCCAGGGTAACTTTGAAATTGGAGCTGCCATCGGTTTCCCTACTGCAGATGCCGCGGACATCTCTGACTTTATGATCGCCATTGATGCCTATTACATGTTCAAGCAGGAAGATGCCTTTATCAACCTCGGTCCTACCGTGGGATTTCGGAATTTCTTCGTTGATTTTGGAGACCTGGACAATGGGGTTTTCCTGCCTGTGGGAGCAGCTGCACGCCTGACCATCTTTGGAGTCCTCAGGGGTGGCGCCGATGCAGGGTATGCCATCGGCATTACTGATTACCTGGACGGGGGCTTTTACTTCAGGCCGATTGTCGGAATCGACATTCTGGACACCCTGGAATTGAACGCCTCCTGGGAACATATCTGGGATGAGGCCACCTGGGGCAGTTTCCAGATTGGAGCCAAACTCGAATTTTAAGCCTTACATAGATTCCTGTGTTAAAGGGAGGCATTTGCCTCCCTTTTTATTTTCCTTTTTCGGCTGTCTCCTCAACTTTCAGGGTTGGGATCCGGATTACCTCAAGGGTGGCAGAGGCAAGCTGTACCTTTCCGTCCGTTTTTTCAACTTCCTGCCGGATCAGGTCATGAAGCTGGTGGGCAGTGTACCTGCGCTTTTTGTAGTCTACGATATACCTCAGGTTAAAACGAATCCAGTTGTCCGTCAGGGTGATGGCCAGGGTAGGCTCCACCATGGCATCCTCTATATAATACTTTCCAACAACGGATTTCCACTTCTGTACAGATGCGTGCACATAGGCCGACAATTCTGCCCGGGCGATCTCCAGCACGATCTTTTTGGCCAGCTCCACATCCGATCCATACCGTATTGGCAAGTTGAATTCGTCCCAGATAAAGGGGAAATCCCTGGAATAATTATACACGGGCCCCCTGAACACAAAGGCATTACTCAACTTTACGATCCGGCCACTGTAATTGTCCGAACTCACCCACTGCCCGATCTCCATCATGGTCGTATAAATGCTGTCCACATCGATCACGTCCCCTTTGATGCCATTGATTTCGATCCGGTCCCCCGGCTGATAGACCTTGACCAGAAAAATAAAAATGGACCCGGCAATACTCAGGATGAGTTCCTGCAGGGTAATGGTCACCCCGGCTGTAAACAAACCCACGGCCAGGGCGATGTCTTTTATGTTCCCTGTGAAATATGAAATAGTAATGACAAGCAGCAACAGGTAGCCGAATACCTCCACGACTTTCTGGGACTTATACCGGGTATCCGTATCAGTCACCTTTCGCCGGATCAGGCGTCTCAGGTATTGAATTACACCGATGATCAGGGCGAGCCAAACAAGGTATCTCAGGAAGACCTCGGCGGATGGGTGCTCCCGTAGCCATTCCCAAACAAATTCCAGGGATTCCATAGGGCTTGTAGTGTCCCGTTTATGGGAACCATTGGAAAAGTACAAAATTGAATCTGGGTGAGACCTGAGGTTTATCAGGTTTCCGGCTACACCATCAGACGTGTTGGTCGATAAGGATGGGGTTACCGTCCGGATCCTGGATCACAAAACTCCCGGGGCCGGACGTTTCGCTGAGGGACTCCGTCAGGATGGGCACGCCCGATTCCCTTACCGCGGCATGGATGCTTCGTACGTCCTCAAAATCCGAAAGCGCCTGTGCCTGTTGGTCCCATCCCGGATTGAAGGTCAGGATGTTCCTTTCGAACATCCCCTGGAACAACCCAATGAGGGTTTGGCCGTTCTTCATAATGAGGTAATTTTTTTCCTTGGCTCCGGCAAAAACTTCAAAACCAAGGGTTTCATAAAAAGATCGGGAGGCCTGCAGGTCCGAGACATTCAGGCTGACAGAAAAGGCGCCGAGTTTCATAATCAGTCGTTAATGCGTTCAGATTAAAGGTATGAAAAATTCTGTGGAGATGCGTTGGATCGAAATCCTACCGCACCAGAAGCCCCAGCAGTTCCTTCATGAGTTTGGCCCCGGCGAAGGCCGTAATTCCACCGAGGTCCTGGTCCGGGTTGTATTCCACCAGGTCGGCACCCACCACCTCCCCCTTCAGGCTTTGGATCAGGGATATCACCTGGCGGGTGGAGAGCCCGCCCGGTTCCCGGTGGGAGACCCCGGGAGCAAAGGCAGGGTCCAGGGCATCCATATCCAGGGAGATGTAAACCGGGTTCGAGAACCTGAGAGGTTTCTCAAGGGGCAGGTCCTGCATGGTATGCATTTCCACGCCAAAACGCCCTGCCTGATCCCGTTGGTGTGCATTGAGGGTCCGGATCCCGACCTGTACCAACCGCCGTCCAAGGCCCTCTTCCATAATCCTTGCAAACGGGCAGGCATGGGAATAAGGGTCCCCTTCGTACTGCTCGTACAGGTCCGGGTGGGCATCGATCTGCAATACATCAAGCACCGGATACTTCGTATGAAGGGCCCTTAGAATGGGAAAGGTGATGGAGTGGTCCCCTCCCAGGGTAAAGAGCCTTTGCTTCCTTTTCAGATGCTCCCTGGTAAGGGCTTCTATGTCGAAGTACCCCGCGACCTGAAAATCCCCAAGGTCCTCCAGCTTATCGGTCAGGTCAGCCCCATTTTCAGCAAACAGATTCATCGATCCGGCATAAAGGGCCTCCCGTATCTTGCCGGGTGCTTTGGCAGGTCCCTTAAGAAAGGAAGATCCTGCATCGTAACATATTCCCTGTATAGCTACTTTTCCCATATCTTATCTCGGGCGAATATCTTTTTCAATGATTTCCAGAATGGTATTTATTAATCCCAGTCCTTCCTCCATGTACTGAATACTCCCGTCGTAGTTGGAACGGTTCAGGATTAAAATATTTCTCAAGGTATCGGAATCCAGGAATGCCTGTTCATTTTCCAGGATGAGGTACTCCTTGAATTCAAAATCCAGCACGCCCTCCCTCATTATGGGAATCCAGTCATCGACAAAGGTTTGCTTCAGGTCCTCGTTGGCATTTGACATGATATAGGCCTGGTCGTCATAATAGGTCCCCATCAGGAATCGAAGTTCCTTGTTGGATACCAGGTCCAGTCCTTTGGACTTCAATACCTCGTAGGCATTGGTAAGGGGCTGGAACCGGTCAAACTGAACTATGCTGCCCAACCAGTATCTAAGACTGTCGGGCACCGGGGCCCCACGCTCGAGCGCCATGATTTTTTCAGAGCATTCCACCGCACGCCGGGCATTGGCGATAATCGTGTTGAGGTTTTGCCGGTCCTTTTTCAGATTTTCGCTGATCTGCACCAGGATTTCCTTCTCAAAAACACTGTTTTTCTGCTCTTCATTCCAGTTGTTGATCCCAAGGGCGATAAGGATCCCGATAACTACCAGAACGATCTCCCCCAGGGCATATCCAAGGTACTTCATGGTTTTATTTTCGGAGATAAGGCGCTGCCGGATTCGCCGGAAAAATCGAAACATAGACCAAAATTGTTAGTCCCTGTACATTGCCGGGACTGGAAATACAAAACTGAAATGGGAAAGAGTTCCATTTCACCTTCAGGCACTACCGACCCGCATACCCCCCCGGATCCTCTCTAAAGATAGGAAAATACGAACGCGGAGAGGTACCTGCACAATTGAATTACGCAAAATCCGGCAGACTTCGGTGCACAGCATCCACCACCTCGTCCAGGACCGGCTGCACCCCGGGAACCGGGCAGTTAACCAGTATGGCAAAGACGAGTTCCTCCTTTGGGTATACAAAAAAGTTGCTGTAGCCCCCCACGGTATTGCCCACGTGGCCGTAAAAAGCCCTGCCAGAGGCATCCCTGCTGACCTGCCAGCCCAGACCGTAATACGTTGGCTCGCCCTTTACCCTACAAGAGGTAAGGAAGGCCGTAAGGGTATCCTGGGAGGCGACTTTTCCCTGGAGGTATGCGGTACCCAGCCGGCAGATATCCGTAACCGTAGACAGATATCCACCACCGGCCAGCTTATAGCGCGTATCCACAGGTACCGCCTCCCGGAAATCCCTCCCGGACCGGCGGTAAAATGAAGCCTGACCAGGCACCGGTTTTCCCGGGATTTCCATGAAGGTATGAGACATGGACAGGGGGTTGAGTACCCGATCCTTTACCAGTGCATAAAAAGGCAGGCCACAGGCCCTTTCCATGGCCAGGGAAAGGAGTACAAAATCAAAGCTGTTGTAGTGGTATCCCTCCCCGGGAGAGAACAACAAGGGGTCATCCGCAAAAAGCGCCAGGCTTTCCCCAATGCCAAGTGGTTTGTTCAGGGCAAACTCCTTACCCCTGTACCCCCGAATGCCCGCGGTGTGCGACGCCAGCTGGCGCAGGGTTATAATCCCATGTTTTTCAGGAAATTCAGGCACATAGGTACGCACGTCCTCATCCAGTTGAAGCACCCCTTCCTCCACAAGCCGGGCCAGGGCCGTGGCGGTAATGGGTTTAGATATACTGGCAATACGGAATACCGTGGAATCAGGGATCACCCGGGTGCCCTTTTGCAAATCGGCCTTTCCGTAGCCAGCGGCAAGCCAGGGCCGTCCTCTGAAAGAGACCTGCATTGCCATGCCAGGAACCCTTCCCTTAGCCACCAGCTCCTGAAGGAGCAGGTCCGCTTCGCGGAGGGCATCGGGAATTTTCGACTGGCCTGATTCATGTCGGAATTTTTTCCAGGTCCCTCCCATCT
>CBDUBB010000211.1:0-4747 GCA_965365265.1 uncultured Flavobacteriaceae bacterium | reverse complement strand
TCAGGGGATTTCCCTTTTTGGTTTAAGACGATTTTGAACTTTGAACTTTGAACTTTGAACAAAATTTAAAACTTGCCTACTCAAAACTCCCGGTATTCCCCGCTCAGATATTCGTTTGCCTTTTCCTCCCGGAACCGCGCCTTGTCCCCGTCCCAATGGAGGGTCTCCCCCGGAAACCTACCGGCGATTACTCCCAGCAGAATGGTTTCTGTCAGGGCAGCGGCATATGAAAACGGGGCGGAACACTCGGCCCTGCCAAGACAGGCATCCACAAACTGATGGTAGTGTTTCTTGCTCTCGCTATCGTAATCCGATACCGGAGATCCCAGGTTAAATGCGTCCACGTCGATTTTCCGATAGGAACCATCCACAATGAGTTGTGGGAGTTTCATGAAATGAGGGAGGTAAAGACGGCCTTTTTCCCCCACAAACATGGCCCCCTGGTCGTGAAGCGGTTCGTTTTCTGGGAGGGTTAGGTCTGGGTGGGTGGGTGGGGCCCCAGGTCCGTCGTACCAAATCCAGGTAAGCGTATCGGCGGTTTGCCGGGTTCCCGGAAATTCATAGGTTACCGTATTTTGCTCGGGAAATCCAAAATCATTGGGAGGACGGCAATCGTTCCGGATGGTGCGGGGAACAGTGAGCTCCAGGGCATTGTAGGGGGTGTCAAAGATATGGACACCCATATCCCCCAGGGTTCCACAGCCGTAATCTACCAGTTTGCGCCAGTTTCCCGGGTGGTAAAAGCCTTCTTTGTAAGGACGCACCTTTGCCGTTCCCTGCCAGAGATTCCAGTCCAGGGTATCCGGAACAGGATCCGACCCCGAAGGTGGGTTACCATCATATCCCCAGTTTTTGGGCGACCAGGCATGCACGGTATAGACTTTTCCAATGATTCCCGACTGAATAAGCAAGGTGGCCAGTTTGTAATCGTAGAAGGAATGCACCTGAATCCCCATTTGGGTGATAAGCCCCTTTTCAGCTGCCACCTTTTTCATCTCCCGTGCTTCCGTCACATGGTGTGTTAGCGGTTTCTGGCAATACACTGGCTTGTCCAGATGCATGGCCAGGAGGGATGCAGGGGCATGGGTATGATCCGGGGTGGATACAATTACCGCATCGATTTCATCGCTCATTTCCTGTAGCATCACCCGGTAATCAAAAAAGACCCGGGCTTTGGGGTGCATCTTATGTGCCGCACTAAGGTAGCGGGCATCCACGTCGCACAGGGCCACGACATCTACATCCGGGTGGGAGGCAATAGCTTTTAGGTCTTCTCCTCCCATGTTCCCTACGCCAATATGCGCCGTCCGAAGTACCCGCTGAGATCCTGCAGCCTGTAGGAACGCTGGAGTCAGGGCAAGCCCCAGTGCACCCAGACTGCCTTTTTTAATGAATTCCCTTTTATCCATTCTGGTTGGTTTTAGAAATACCCGGTTCTGCCGGGTTTCAAAAGATAGTGCTTTTTTAAAAAGGTAGTACCTATAGTTAATACCACTGCCTTATTTTCCGGATTTCACAATCTGTACCATGCAAGGAAATTGCTTTCAGAAAGGCTACCTTGTCCCAGGGGCTTCAGGGGATTTTCCCCCTTGGTTTCAGACGAATTTGAACTTTTAATTTTGAACAAAAACAAAAACCTGCCCAAACCAACTACCTGCTACCCTTCCGCATCATCTTCTATCTCCTTTTCTTCAATTTCCCTGGCCCTTGAAAGGGCCGAAGCCACGAGGCCGGCTGGGACCGTCACGATACCCACCCCAATGATCAACACAAAAAAGGTGAAGATCTTACCCCCAACCGTTATGGGATATACATCCCCGTAACCCACTGTAGTCAGGGTAACCACTGCCCACCAAAAGCTGTGAAAAATGGAGGAAAAGGATTCCGGCTGAGCCTCGTTCTCAAAAAAATAGATTCCTGCCGCGGTCAGGTAGATGGCAATAAGGCTTATGACGAAGAACAGGACGATCTCCTCCCGAACCAGTTTGGCCGCAATGTGGAAGCGCTTGAGGGCCCGATTATAGCGGACCAACTTGAATGCCCGGAAAAGCCTTAGTACACGGAAGGAACGAAGGGCCCGGAAATCGAGGGTTGTGGTCAGGTAAAAAGGCAAAATGGCCAACAGGTCCACAATACCGTAAAAACTGAAAATATACTTTAAGGGCTTCTCAGCAACATAGATACGAAGTACGTATTCTATGGTAAAGATCACCACACAAAACAATTCAAAAAAATAGAGGAAGCTCCGGGCTCCCGGGCTAAGGTCCGGGAGGGTATCCACTGCAAAAGCGACCAGGGATAACAGGATGAGCGTCTGTATTGAATAATCGAATATCCGTCCTTTCCTGGTGGTGTTGTCTTCTATGATATCCCACAACCACTTTCGCATAGCCCCCTTCGTTAATGTTTCTAAAGATATTAGGGCTCCGGAAATTATTCAAGAGGAATTTTTACGAAAACCATATAGCAAATCCGCTTAATCAAATACTAAAGATCCCTTACAATAAAAATTTTAAGATTTCTTTAACTTTTTTCCTATTTTAAGGCCGGTATAACATTTAACACTAATCTCAATCGACATGAAGAAAATACAAAAGATTCTTTCCCTTTACTGCGTGGCAGGCCTCATCGGACTGTTTACAGCCTGTGAAAAGTCAGGGGAAAGCGATGTTTTTGAAACCCTGGACCATCAAAACGACCTTTTAGTCAAATCTGGCTTCCAGGCAATTCCCAACCAGTACGTGGTTACTCTGAAGGAAGGTACCATAGGTAGCCAGCCGGCCACCAAAGGGGCTACCAGCTATAAAACGGCTATGGCCAACACGAAACTCCAGCTCTTGTCCCTATTTGGCAAGTCCAACCTTTCAGCGGACAATGTGAAAGCTGTCTATGGGTATGCGGTGGAGGGTTTTGCCGCCGTGCTGGATGAGGATCAGCTTGAAATCCTGGCCAGTGACCCCAGGGTAAAAACCATTGAGCAGGATTACCTGATCATCCTGGCACCTCCCCCAGGCCGCGGACCCGGAGGGGGAGGGGGTGATGGCGGAGGTGGTGCCTCCGCCCAGGAAACCCCCTGGGGGATTACCCGCGTTAATGGAGGGGTCACCTATACAGGCAACAATGTCGCCTGGATCCTGGATTCGGGCATCGATCTGGACCATGAGGACCTGAATGTGGATGCCTCCCGTGGTTTTAACGCCTTTACACGGGGCAAGGACGGGGATTCACCTGATGATGGAAACGGCCACGGGACCCATGTGGCGGGCACCATTGCCGCCATCGACAACAGTGTTGGGGTGATAGGAGTCGCCGCAGGAGCCACGGTAATACCGGTAAAGGTCCTGGACAGCAGGGGCAGCGGTTCCTATTCTGGAGTAATTGGGGGTGTGGATTACGTGTTTGAAAACGCCAGTGCCGGTGACGTCGCCAACATGAGCCTGGGCGGACCCATATCTCAGGCCCTTGATAATGCGGTAATCGCAGCTGCTGGGAACGGGATCAGGTTTGCTCTGGCCGCAGGAAACGAATCACAGGATGCTTCTAACGCCTCCCCTGCCAGGGCGAATGGAAACAATATATATACGGTTTCAGCTATGAGGCAAGGAGACTCCTGGGCCTCCTTTTCCAATTACGGGAATCCACCTGTGGACTTCTGTGCGCCGGGGGTGAGCATCAAATCCACCTGGAAGAACGGCGGCTATAACACCATTAGCGGGACTTCCATGGCTGCTCCCCATGTGGCAGGGATACTGCTACTTGGAAATGCATCATCCGACGGGACGGTAAGCGGGGACCCCGATGGAAATGCGGACCCTATCGCAGTACACTAGCAATTCACTTCAATAAAATTGGAAAAGCCGGGGAACAAAACCCCGGCTTTTTACTTGCGGGGGTTCGTTCGGCTTTATCGGAAACCTCTAGTTGCGAAGGCTGTCCCGGGTACTTCTTTGTGCAGGTACGGAATCCCTGGAAGCGGGAACCCTCAGGGAATCGAGCCGTTGCTGCAGTTGCAGGGAATCCTTCAGGAGATTCTGCCGGAGCGAATCCGGCTTTTGCAGGATCGCCCTTAAATCCACGCTGTCCATCCGCAGTTCCAGGGCCTCGATCTCCTCAATGCTCATGTCCTCGGAAATGGAATCCCGGAGCATGCTAAAGCGGAGCCGCTGCTCCTCCGAAAGTTCATCGTCCTCATAATCCAATTCCTCCAGTTCCTTTCTGCGCTTTCCCATCTTGATCTTCATGTCCTCACTGTTTCCGGTTATTTTAATTGGGATCCCTACAATGCCAAAAGGAGGTAGGCCCACCCGCATCTGAAGGTTTAGGTCCCCGTCAAGGCTGGTTTGTCCCTCCATCCGGAGCCTGAAGGGCCGCACCTTGAATTTAAAGCGCTCCATCTCCAGGAGGTTGTTGTCTATCGTGGAGTTAATTTTGATCTCCTTCATTTTGGGATCTTTCAGCGAATTGAATTTTGTCTGCTTGGAAACGGTGCCGAAGAGTTTGTAATCCTTGAATTGCACATCGTGCACCTGCATGGTGCCTCCTCCTTCAAGGGAGGGTAGCTCTGGCATCATTTGACCGTCCAGACTTCCAGAAATCTGGTAGTCGAGGGATATGATCCCGGAAGCCTTTTCCGCTGCCGGCACCAGGTCATGGAAGAGTTCCATTTCCGTATAGGCGCGCTGTATATCCAGGTTTTGGGCTTTCACCTGATAGGAAAAAAGGGCCTTGTCTTGGGCTACCGGACGGT
>CBDUBB010000210.1:0-4787 GCA_965365265.1 uncultured Flavobacteriaceae bacterium | reverse complement strand
CCGGCCATTCGTGCGCGTACTCCTTATCCATTTTAGGCTCTGCCAAAAGTCCATAGGCTGATTTCAAATCGGAAACTGTTTCCGTTTTTAAACGGTCCTGCTCGCGGTATACCCGCATATAATTTCGTGCTGTCCTGTCCGTGAATGGCACGGATCAGGTTGGAGCCATGCAGGTCTCCGGAAGCTTCCCCGGCTATGAGATAGTATTTCACCCCCCCGTTACTTTATAGTATAGTATAACAAGTGCTGTAAGCACAGTGGCCATCAGGACCCCCCGGGCCCGTTCATCCCGCCTCAGTTTGAGGAATCCGAAAAAGGCAATCAGGTTTAGGACGGCCCCCAGTGCCAGAAGGCTTCCGACGTGTCCCTGGGTAACGGCAGCCTGATAGGTTTCTGCAATTCCCATATCGGAAAAAAGCAGGATGTATAAGAGCACCCCCAGGGTATTGGCGATGATCCCAACGGCAAAGCCGATGGCCATTTCCTTGAATCTTTGGCGTTTAATAGGTTTCATGGAGCCTCCAGTTATTGAGATTTTGAATGGCGTGGTGGGCCGTGAGGTCGAATTGAGTGGGAACAACACTGACAAATCCCTGGCTCAGGGCCCACTCGTCCGTATCCTCCCCTTTGTCCAAAAGCTCAAATTCTCCGGTTAACCAGTAGTAATCCCTGCCACTTGGGCTGGTCCGTTTGTCGAATCGTTCCTTCCAGTTTGCCCTTGCCTGACGGCACACCCGGATTCCCCGTACGGGATCTCCTTCCGTGCGCGGGATGTTTACATTGAGGACAACTCCCCTGGGCATGCCATTTCGGAGGGCTTCCCCCGCAATTGTTTTGACTGCCTTTTCAGAGGGCCCGAAATCCGCTTCCCAGGAGTAATCGCAGAGGGAGAAGCCTATGGCCGGAACACCTTCTATTCCCGCTTCGATGGCGGCGCTCATAGTTCCGGAATAGATGACGTTAATCGAAGCATTGGACCCGTGGTTGATGCCGCTTACACAAAGGTCCGGCCTTCGGGGAAGGAGTTCCTGAAGCGCGAGCTTTACACAATCTGCAGGGGTCCCGCTACAGCTGTACGCTTCAAGCCCCGGATTCCCGTTATCCAGGTCCATGGTTACCTTTTTGGAGTAAAGGGTACTGTCCAGGGTAATGGCGTGCCCCATTCCGGATTGCGGACTGTCCGGAGCCACCACCACCACTTCTCCCAATTCCATCATTAACCGGGTCAGCATATGCAGTCCTGGTGCGGTAATTCCATCGTCATTGGTAACCAGGATCAGGGGTTTGGACATGGGTTATACTTTATCCTGCAAAAATACGTTTTTCATAAATAGCGCTTCCGGCGTGCCGGATTAACAAAAATTTAATTGGATCCTACAGGACTGGCATGGTTTTTTCAGTATCTTGGGGAGTTCATTTACAGAATAATACAGGCCTTAATGCCTTAAGGCTTAAAGCAAAAAGAGAATTACATGAAAAGGAATTTTGTGTTTGCGTTTTTAATCCTGTTGATCGCTGTAGCTTCCTGCAGCTTTACAAATCGCTCCTTCGAGACGGATGACAAAGACAAACTCCTGCTGGACCTGATAACCTATGTCCTTGAACGCGGCCATTATGAGCCCAAGGATATCAATGATGATTTTTCCGTTAGTGTGTTTGAAGATTTCATCGAGGCAATAGACCCTACCAAGCGGTATTTCCTTGAAGAGGACCTCCGGGAATTCGAACAGTATAAATTCCAGCTGGATGACCAGATCCGAAATACGGATATCACTTTTTTCAACCTGGTTTTTGAACGTTTGATGGTCCGGATGGATGACGCCCGTGAAATCTATAAAGAGGTCCTGGAGCAACCCTTCGATTTTGGCGTGGAGGAATTTATCGAAATCGATTACGAAAACCAGGGATACGCCGCGAGCCGTGAGGAACTGGCGGAACGCTGGAGGAAGCAGCTCAAGTATGCTACCATCGGCACCTATGATGCGAAATTGAACAATACCGGTCCTGAGGGGGAAGACCCCCTGACCGCTGAAGAAGCTGAACTGGCTGCCCGGGAAAATACCCGGAATACCCTTGACGATTATTTTGAATTTGTCGACGACCTGGAGCGAAAAGACTGGTTCGTGCAGTACCTCAATACCATCGTGGAGGAGTTCGACCCCCATACCTACTACTTTGCCCCTGAAGACAAGGAGCGCTTTGACGTGAGTATGTCCGGGAGGTTTGAAGGGATCGGCGCCCGGTTGCAGAAACGGTCGGAAGGAGCCAAGATCGTGGAGATAATCTCAGGAGGTCCGGTCTGGAGGGACCAGCGCCTCGAAGTGGGAGATGAAATACTGAAAGTAGGGCAGGACGGAGAGCCCCCCGTGAATATTGTGGGTATGCGCCTCGATGACGCGATCAAGCTGATCAAGGGTCCCAAGGGAACCATTGTGGACCTGACGGTCCGCAAAGTAGACGGGACCGTTGAGGAGATTTCCCTCACCCGTGATGTGGTTGAACTGGAGGAATCCTTTGCAAAGTCTTCCGTGATCGAAAAGAACAACGAGAAATTCGGCCTGATCCACCTCCCTAAGTTCTACGTGAATTTCGAGGACTACAACCAGCGGAACGCCGCCACGGATATCGCTAAGGAAATTGAACGCCTCAAGGAGGAAGGGATTGAAGGTCTGGTACTGGACCTGCGCGACAACGGAGGGGGATCCCTGAAGACGGTCGTGGATATCGCAGGCCTTTTTATCGAGGATGGCCCCATTGTACAGGTGCGTTCCTCAGCACGCGATAAGGAAGTCTATGAGGATAAGGACGAACGCATACAGTGGGACGGTCCGCTGGTCATTCTGGTCAACGAGCTTTCAGCCTCTGCCTCTGAAATCCTGGCTGCCGCCATGCAGGACTACAAGCGCGCCGTGGTAATCGGCAGCAAGCAAACCTTTGGGAAAGGCACTGTTCAAAACGTGATTCCCCTGGAAAACATCGTCCGCAGCAACGACTACGGCGACCTGGGGGCCATTAAACTGACCACTCAGAAGTTCTATCGCATCAATGGGGGGTCTACCCAGTTGGAAGGGGTGAAAAGCGATGTGGTGGTCCCGGACCGCTACAGTTACATCGACCTTGGGGAAAAGGACCAGCGAAACCCACTCCAATGGGACAAAATCAGCCCTGCTGACTACGATCCCTGGGATGGATATATCGATTATGAAACAACCATCGCCCGCAGCGCCACGCGCATAAAGGCACATCCGCAAATCGCCCTGATCGAGGAGAATGCCCTATGGCTCAAAAGGCAGCAGGAGGAAACGAAGGTTCCCCTGAACTATCAGGGATACCTTGACCGGGAAAAGGAGAACAAGGAGAAATCCAAGTATTTTAAGTCCAATATGGAATATGACTCCAAACTGAATTTTAGTTCGCTCACCTACGAACGTGAACTTTTCACCCAGGACTCTGTCTTGAGGGATAAGCGGAATCGCTGGCACAAAAACCTGGCGAAGGACGTTTATGTAGAAGAAGCGGTCAACGTTCTTGAGGATCTTAAGCTCAACAACATCAAGAAAGACAAATTGGCCAGCCGGGTGCAGGGATAAGACTGGAGATAAGGACTAACATAAAACCCGGGATTACCCGGGTTTTTTTATGCGATTATTCTTTGAGGAACGAGGCAAAGTGTGCCCTGAGTTTTGCCAGCTTGGGGTTGATCACATACTGACAGTATCCCTGAGAGGAATGTAAATTGTAAAAATTCTGATGGTCCTCTTCGGCTTCAAAAAAATTGATCAGCGGGCTTACCTCTGTCACGATCGGCTCATCAAAATATTCCTGAAGTTCCCCAATCGCCTCTTCCGCGATCTTCTTCTGGGAAGGGTCGTGATAAAATATAACAGATCGGTACTGGGTACCCACATCGGCACCCTGTCGGTTGAGGGTGGTAGGGTCATGAGTGCCCATGAAAATCAGAAGCAGGTCGCGAAAACCCACCACGGCAGGGTCAAAGAGGATGCGCACTACTTCCGCATGCCCGGTACGGCCGGAACATATTTCCCGGTAGGTGGGTTTGCCGGGCACATTTCCCCCACTGTATCCTGAGACGACTTTTTCTACCCCTCGGACACGCTGGCTTCCGTACACCAAAAACACCCGCCCCCCAGGGTCGCTTCACGCAAAGCTCGCTCTCCCATCCTAGTTTGTTATTTCCAGTTTTAAGGCCAGGGAATTGATACAATACCGCAGCCCGCCGGGCTCTGGCCCATCCGGGAACACATGGCCGAGGTGGGCATCGCATGTATTGCACAGGGTTTCCACCCGTATCATGCCGAAGGAAGTGTCTTTCCGGTATTTGATGGCGTTTTCCTGTATCGGTTGGGTAAAGCTCGGCCACCCGGTCCCCGAGTCAAATTTGATGCGGGAATCAAACAGGGGCGTATCACAGCAGGCACATCGGTAAATTCCCGGCTCGTAGGTGGTGCATAAATCCCCTGAGTGAGGTGCTTCCGTACCGTGTAGGCGAGTAATTCGGAAGACTTCCGGGGGCAGTTCGGCTTTCCAGGACTCTGTGGATTTCTCAACCCTTTGGTCCGGCTCCGGATTGCCATGGGTGGTAAAATGTATCAGGTCTTTCCAGGTAATCATTTTCACAGCGATTTTTTGATGGTTGCAGAGGCGGAATATACCTGCGCAACGCTTGCGAAGTTACGGCAATTTTACCATTCAGTGAGGAGTGCTTAGTATTCTGAAAGTGGAAGGGGACAGGGTTTAGGTCCACTCCTTCAGGCGGGTGGCATCCA
>CBDUBB010000209.1:0-4796 GCA_965365265.1 uncultured Flavobacteriaceae bacterium | reverse complement strand
AGCGCCAGGGATCTATAGACTGGAAGTGAGTAAGGAAGGTTTTGAGCCCCAGTCTGTGGATGGTGTTGAAGTCATATTAAATAATAACACCAATATTGAAGATATTGTCCTGATCGCTGAAAGTGATCCGGGAACCGGGTCGGGAGGATAACACCATTAATTCCTTTTTTTGATGCCCTGGGGTGTGGTCGTTTTGGCCGCACCCTTTTTTTTTGCCGGGATGTAACCCAGGTCATTGTGATTCTTCCGGATTCTCCCTACTTTACCCAAAAACAATATGGAATTACGCGGACAAAACATACTGGTGACCGGGGCCTCCCAGGGAATTGGGAGGGCCATGGCACGCGAACTGATGGCCAAAGGGGCCCGGGTGGTCGTGCATTACAATTCCCACCGGCAGGAGGCCCTGGACCTTCTCGCTGAATACCCTGAATCTGGCTCCGTGGCCCTGCAGGCGGCCATGGACAAACCCGAAGAAGTAATCAGGCTATTTGAGGAGAGCCTGAGCGCACTGGGCACGTTGCATTCCCTTGTAATCAATGCGGGGATTTTCCCCCCACATCCGGTTTCCGAGGATACGGCTGCCTGGTGGGACATCTGGAGGCGGACCCTGGCAGTGAACCTGGATGCCGCCGGATTGCTTACACAACTCGGAATTAAATACTTTCAGAAGGCCGGAGGAGGGCGTTTTATCTATATCGGAAGCCGGGCTGCCTTCCGGGGGGAAACGGCTGACTTCCTGGCCTATGCAGCATCCAAAGGTGGGATGACCTCCCTGGCCCGATCTGTGGCCCGATCCTTTGGAAAAGACCGGATTACTGCCTTTACCATCGCCCCAGGCTTTACGCGTACCGCCATGGCGGAGCCTTTTATTGCTTCCTATGGGGAACAGGCCCTTCTGGATGAAATCTCATTACCGGAGCTCACCCTGCCCGAGGACATTGCCCCCCTGGCGGCATTTATTTGTAGTGGGGCAATGGACCATGCCACCGGAACCGTCATCGATGTAAATGCCGGCAGCTATATGCACTGAGACGGATTGAATCCTCTTCTGGTTTCTTCTGACGTTGCAACGTAAAGCGGTCCGGTAGGAGCGGACTCCCATCAGGGCTAAAATGTTTAAACATTTGTTAATCTAGATAAACAAAAATAAAAGTTGTTGTATCTTGTTCTTTGTTATGAGAGAACGATCTCGATCTGTAGAATATTTCCCACTCGCAGATATGCATGCCGATGGGGTTCGTTTCGACCCTGAGGTGCTGGCTGCATGGAGAATTCAGAATAGATCCGGTCAAATTGAATCAACTGTTACTAAGTAGTCAAAAATTTAGGAACCCATGGAATTACTGCAACGAGCCGAGGAGTTTGAAAATCGCAAGTGGTCCAGAATTTCCACGAGCGAACGCGTACAGGCTTCCCGGGATTTAAAAACTCTTATCCTCGAGATCAACGAGGTATATAAAAGAACACGCGACCAGCATCTAATGGAGGTCATGAAACGACTGACGAGCATTAAGAGAAAAGTTGAGAAACGACTTACGATGCGCGTTGACGTGTAGATCCGGATGGGATCAGAATTGCTGTGAAAAAGAATACCGCCCAATTGTGGGCGGTATTTTTTTTACACTATGTAGAAGGTATTACTTCGGCATGACCACGGTGTCAATCACGTGGATAACACCATTGGAAGCGTTCACATCTGTAGCAGTAACGGTACTGCTGTTGCCATTTGCATCGGTGAGGATCACGTTTCCGTCCCTGATGCTCAGCGTCAGGGGAGATCCCTGAACGGTTTTCACAACAAATGCATTGTTGTTGTCCTGAATGGCCTTAACCACATCTGCAGCCATAAACTTACCTGCGACCACGTGATAGGTTAAAATTCCTGTGAGGCTCTGCTTGTTTTCAGGTTTTAACAGGGTTTCCACGGTTCCGTCCGGCAGTTTTCCGAATGCATCGTTGGTTGGGGCAAAGACCGTGAACGGTCCGCTTCCATTTAAGGTACCTACCAGATCTGCTGCTTTAACGGCTGCCACCAGAGTGGAAAAAACCTCGTTTTCGCTGGCAACTCCTACGACCGTCGGGGTTGCGCTGCTCATCTGGGCATTGCTCTTTTGTACGAAGCCCAAGGACAGGAATCCCGCCAGGGCTAAGGTAATTGATGTTTTCAATAATTTCATTTTCAGTGATTTAGATTAATTTCTATAAAGGTACGTATTGCAAGAACGGGGAAGTACTAATTATTGTTTAAAAAAAGAGCTTAAAAGTTAAACATTATACAAAATCTAATAATTTTCATGTTCCTGAAGCGGTATCCGCAGTCCAATTCCCTGAATCTTCCATGCCTGCAGTAATAAATCCTGCTGTTTTGATATCTTTACGAAAAGGCCTCCGGCCATTCCTTAATAATCAAAAAAGCAGAAATCAACATGAGTTTTAGCATTAAAGCATTTGGTACTTCCGCAGCGGACGCTCCGCTGGGCGAGATGGATATAGAGAGACGCAGCACCGGCGAGGATGACGTGCATATTGAAATTACCTACTGCGGGGTCTGTCACAGCGATATTCACACTGCCCGCAACGAATGGCTGAACTCCACCTACCCGGTGGTTCCCGGACATGAAATTATTGGACGGGTAGTGGAAGTAGGCCGGAAGGTAAGGCGCTTTAAAAAAGGGGACCTTGTAGGAGTAGGGTGCATGGTGGATTCGTGCCAGGAGTGTGATCCCTGCAAACATCACCTCGAGATGTTTTGCCAGAATGGGTGTACCTGGACCTATAACAGTCCTAACCCACACCTTGGAGGCCGTACTTACGGCGGATACTCTACCCACATTGTGGTCCGGGAGAAATTTGTTTTAAAGGTTCCTGAAAATATTGATGAAACGGCTGCTGCACCCTTGCTGTGTGCTGGCATTACCACCTGGTCCCCCCTAAGGCACTGGAAGGTAGGCAAAGGGGACAAGGTCGGGGTGGTCGGTCTTGGAGGACTCGGGCACATGGGGATTAAGTTTGCCAACGCCCTGGGAGCCCACGTCGTGATGATTACCCGATCGCCCGAAAAAGCCAGGGATGCTGAAGACCTCGGGGCCCACGAGGTGTTATTGTCCACGGATGAAGAGGCCATGCGGGCCCAGGCGAATTCCTTTGACTTTATTCTGAATACGATCCCCGTCGGGCATGAAATGGATCCCTATATCAGCCTTCTCAAGATCGATGCGACCATGGTTCTGGTGGGGGCTGTGGAACCCCTTAAGCCTTTCCATGGGGGCGGTGTCATCATGGGGCGCAAGCGGATAGCGGGATCCCTGATCGGGGGCATCAGGGAAACTCAGGAAATGCTCGACTTCTGCGGAAAACACAACATTGTCTGCGATATTGAACTGATCCGCATGCAGGAGATCAATGAGGCTTACGACCGGGTGGTGAATTCAGATGTGAAATACCGGTTCGTCATCGACATGAGGTCGCTCAAGGAATGATCCGTGCCAAAGGGGTAGGCTAATGTGATTAGTCAACGCCACAGGCGAGGATTTCTTGAATGCCCATCAGCGGCAGGGCCGTCAGGGAACGGCGGCTTTCCATTTCATGCAGCAGCTCGTACAGGGCCTTTTCCAGCATGAAAATTTCAAGCAGCATTCGGAAATCACCCTCATTTTCCGGTACCAGCCCGTGGATGGTCTGGGATTCAAGATACCCGTGCAAAAAGAGGCGCGCACTGTAATGACTCCAGAGGTTGGCCAGTTGGATTTCCCCCTGTGGGATATCCCCACCCTGGTTGTTTTCCTCAATAAGGGTGCCGATGGACACATAGGCAAGGGAACGGATCATGCAGGCCACATCCCTCAGGGGGGAGCGCCTTAAACGCCGCTCGCTGTAGGGGCGCATGGGTTCCCCTTCAAAGTTGCGAATGATAAAATCCCTACCGGTCCAAAGCACCTGTTCCAGGTGAAAGTCCCCGTGGGTGCGTATCTTCTGAGCATCGATTCGGTGGTCGTAAATTTTCCTGAAGCGTTTGAGGATGTCAGCTTTCAGTTTCAGGGTTTCCTTTGCCTCGGCCTTCAATTCCCCTTTTAGTTCCGGGAGGCTTTTCCGAAGCTGGTCCAGGGCGCTGCGGGTGAGTCCCTGGAAGGAGGAATACACGGATCGCTGGTAGTGGAGGGAAAAGGGCTCGCTTCCGAATCCTTCTTTTCCGGATCCGCTCAGGAGGGAAGCGTGCAGGTCTGCCGTAATCCCACCCAGGAGGATCATCCGCTGTGGGAAGGCACTTTCCATCACTTCCTGCAGTACCTGTGGCAATTCCTCATAGGTGACGGGTGTGGTTGCCAGTCCCTTTGTGGTCAGGGTGACTTCGCCCTTCAGGTGGGTCCGGGCCTCTTCCATATACCTTTTAAAGGCATCTTTGGCGTAGTCCCAGCCACTTTCCTGATAGGCCACTTTTTCCTGGAGGAGCCCCAATGCCAGCTCCTTATCCCGATCTTTTCGAAACGTGATGGACCCCCGGTAGGACGGAATATTCTTATAGGTTGTTTTCTCAGAGAGATAGCGGCTTATCTCCAGGTCCGGGTTGATGGTATCATCCAGTTTCCTGTACAATTTCAGGTAATACCGGTCCCCGAATTCCAAAGCGCTGTGGGAGGGGTCCCCGGAAATTCTGGGATGAAGTTCTGCCGCCTGTCCTTTAAGAGACTGGCTTCCCGTATTGAAATGGAGCTTCCCACCTGGAGCCTCCAGGGACCTGTTTCCGGAAAGCTTGCTGACCAGACTCCGTTGCCAGGTTTCCAGGAAAAAGGCAT
>CBDUBB010000208.1:0-4829 GCA_965365265.1 uncultured Flavobacteriaceae bacterium | reverse complement strand
TGTTTATGACCATGGAAGAGGCCAAAGCGGCTTATGAGAACAGCCCGCCCTGGCTCCAAAAACTTTGTGATGCCTTTGCCGATGGCATCAATTACTACCTGCATACACATCCGGAGGTAACCCCAAAACTACTCACCCGTTTTGAACCCTGGATGCCGATGTATTTCAGCGAGGGCTCCATAGGCGGAGATATCGAACGCATCAGCACCAGTAAACTCAGGGCCTACTATGAGGAAGGGATCTCCTTTCCCGAATCGGAGGAACTGGAACTCAAACGACAGGAGGCAGAACTCGAACCACAGGGTTCCAACGGCATTGCCATTGCGGGCTCCCTGACCGAATCCGGAAACCCCATGTTGCTGATCAACCCCCATACCTCCTTTTATTTCAGGGGGGAGATCCATGCAGTTAGTGAGGAAGGGCTGAATGCCTACGGGGCGGTGACCTGGGGGCAGTTTTTTATCTACCAGGGCTTCAATGAAAAAACCGGTTGGATGCATACCTCCACCTATACGGACGTAATTGATGAGTTCGTGGAAACAGTCAGCGAGGTGGAAGGGGTTCCCATGTACCAGTACGGGGAAGAACTCAGGCCGGTGCGCACCTCGGAGGTTACCCTGGCGTATAAATCCGGGGACAGCCTCATGCAACGGACCTTCCCGATGTACCACACCCACCACGGGCCCATCACCCACCTGACAGAAGGACGCCCAGTGGCATCCGCCATGATGTGGGATCCGCCAAGGGCCCTCGAACAATCCTTTATCCGGACCAAACAGGATTCCTATGAAGGCTTTCGGAAGATGATGGACATCCGGACCAACTCCTCCAACAATACCGTGTACGCCGATGCGGACGGGAATATTGCCTATTTCCACGGCAATTTTGTCCCAAAGCGGGACCCGGGATTCAACTACCGGGAACCCGTGGATGGAAGCAACCCGGCTACAGACTGGCAGGGCCTGCATACGGTGGATGAAAATATTCTGGTCCTCAACCCGCCCAATGGATGGATACAAAATTGCAACTCCACGCCTTATACGGCAGCCCTGGAATACAGCCCGAAACGGGAAGATTATCCCAACTACATGTCCCTGGACCGTGAGAATTTCAGAGGGGTGCATGCCATTTCCCTACTGAAAGGCCGATCCGGATATACCCTCGAGAAACTGGTAGACCTGGCCTATGATCCTCACCTCCCGGCCTTTGAAGCCCTGATGCCAGGCCTGATAGAGGCCTACGACGCCCTGCCCGGGAAGGATCCCGGTCTAAAGGGGGCCATTGATGTCCTCAGACAATGGGATTACCGGACCTCAGAGGAATCCGTGGCAATGACCCTGGCCCACTTTTACGGGACATTATACGGACGGACCGGAGAGCGGCCCGAAGGCCTCAGCGATATGGAGTTAATGGTATACCTGGGAAGCAAATCCCCGTACGGCGAACGCCTGGAAGCTTTCCGAAAAGCGATCGACAAGCTGGAAGCGGATTTTGGAAGCTGGGAAATCCCATGGGGCGAGGTCAACCGGTACCAGCGGATCAATGGGGACATCCGTCAGCCTTTTGACGACGATCAGCCCAGCATCCCGATCGGACTTGCCTCTGGGAGGTGGGGAGCCCTGGCTGCCTACGGCGCCCGGTACGACAACAACACCAAACGCATTTACGGAACCCGGGGTAACAGCTTTGTAGCCGTGGTGGAATTCGGAGACCGGGTAAGGGCTAAATCCCTGCTTGCCGGTGGACAGAGTGGTGATCCGGATTCCCCGCATTTTGACGACCAGGCAGAGATGTACCGTACAGCCCGCTTTAAAGAGGTTCCCTATTACAAAGAAGATGTGATGGAACGGGCAGCGGAGACCTACCACCCCGGGAAACGCACAAAGGAGTAAGTTAATCCTCCTTAACGATGATCAGGGAGGCTTTGGATCCGGTGGAGAGCAACCATTTATTGGAATACAGCAACTGGCCCATCTCGTCGTAGACATCGACCTGGGCTGTGTTCGGCCCGGTGGATCCCTGGTTCAGGGCTTCGAAGTCCAGGCGGTTGAAACCCTTTTTGAGTTCCACATTTATTCCCTTGAAGGCACCGGGTAACATGACGTTGTATTCCACTACCTCGTCATTGGCGTAGATCCTGACGCGGTCCCCATCCACGAATTCATGGTCCCGGCATACGATGCCTACGAACTTTGCCGTCGTCTTGACATCTCCCAGGTACATGTCTCCAAAGTGTTTGCCGGAATCCCCCCGCTGCCCCTCGGACATACTCGGTTTTAGGACCAGGTCATGCCCGGCCTGCTTAAGTTGCCGGTCCGGTAGCATTTGAACGGGGTTATTATAGAGGGAATCCCGCATGTTCAACTTGGGAGTTTCTCCGAGTACCGAAGGCATGCGCAGACTAAGCCCATTCGAGGCGTTTGGATTAATACCCTTCTCGGGTTTTGCCTCGATGCGGAGCCTCCTGCTGTCAGGGATGTCCGTCTGTGCGGAGAGGGGCCCAACCAGGAAACAAAGAGCCAGTATGGATAACAGGTGCCGCATGCAATTCATTTACAGGGTAAATGTAGCAAATACCCTGCCATTCCGTGTTGTAATTTCGTTAAAATGCAGAGGTTCAGTCAGCTAAGTGGTAGTCCCTGGCGGCTATCCGCCACCGATCGGTAACCTGTCCCCCGGTAACCACCAGGGCCTCCGGATATTTGATGACCGTCGGGCAGATGTGCATTGGTATGGCATAGCATTCAGCGCCAATGGAAAGCGAATCGGGCCTGTCCAATTCCAGCACCAGGTGCTCCTCGCTCTGGCCCACCTGGGTATTCCCGGGGAGCTGGGGCAGATAAACCCTCGGAAAATCCATTTCTGCCGCTACGGCCTTGTGGCCGAGGTCAAGGCAGACTGTTCCGGGGGCCGGTTTGCTGATAATCCTGCAAAGCAGGCTGGCAGCCGGCAAAAAGGGCATTTCGGGAAATTGCTGCCCATACCGGGCATCCCAGAGCAAGGTAGTCCCTGGACTCAGTTCGACCCCCTCCCTCCGGGCATGGAAGGGGAATGTGGGAGAGCCACCGGCCACAATGCAGGGGACATCCAAACCCAAATCCTGAATCCGGTCTGCGAGGTTCCTGACGCTATCAAAGGCCCTGTCGCAGTCGAGGCCTCTTTGCACGGGGTCCGGATTTCGCAAATGCCCGTCATACACATGCAGGCCACGGCAGTCCAAAAACCGGGCGATGGCCATGCGGGCATAGAGGTCTTCGGCTTCCTTGTTTGGGGGAATCCCTGTGCGGTTCATCCCAACATTCAGGTCCAGGTACACCCCTATTTGCGTACCGGCCTGCATGGAGGCTTCCTCCAGGGCAGATAAGGTGTCGGGGTGGTCCACAAGGCATGAAAACCTCGTTTGGGGATGTTTTTTTTGCAACGCTATAAGACGTCCAGGCGCGGGCCCGGTGAGCGGATAGGCCACCAGGACATCTTTCGCATTGCAGCGCGCCAGCAATTCAGCTTCTGCCAGGGTGGCGCATTTGAATTTGTGAATGCCCGCCTCCTGTTGCATCCGGATGATCTCGGCCATCTTGTGTGTTTTTACATGCGGCCTTAACCGTCCCGGATCCCCAGCGATCTGTACCATCTTTTCGATGTTGAGCCTGATGCGTTCGGGGTAGATCAGCAGGGCGGGGGAGTCAATCTGATCCGCCCCATTTACCAAAAACCAGTTTCCGTTGTCCATCGAGAATCGAGCTATCGCAATTTAAAGATGGCTTCAATCTCCACAGCCACATTGCCGGGCAGGTACATCCCTACCGCAGACCTGGCCCCCACGCCTTTTTCCGGTCCGAAAACGGCAGCCATCAATTCACTGAAGCCGTTGATCACATAGGGGTAATCGTGGAAATCGGCGTGTCCGTTTACCATCCCCAGGGTTTTCACCAGGTAATCGATGCCATCCAGCGGGCCGAAATGGGTCCGGATGGTGGCCAGCATGGTCAGGCCAACCTGACGGGCAGCTGCTTTGGCTGCGTCACGGTCCATGTCCACCCCGGCCCTGCCGCAGATGTACGTCCCGTCCTCCTTCATGGGTGCCTGCCCGGATACGTAAAGGTATCCTTCCGAGACCCTTACCGGTTTATAAAGTCCTGCGGGAGGAGGGGCCGGGGGCAGGACGAGGTTCAGGGCAGTGAGCTTGTTTTCCGGTGTTGTTGCTTCCATTGTGTTTATAGAATTGCGTTGAGTATCAGTACCCCTGCCAGTCCCATTACGCCTACCGTGGTTTCCATAAGCGTCCAGGTTCGAAGGGTATCTGCTACCGTAAGATTAAAATATTCCTTGAAAAGCCAGAATCCACTATCGTTTACGTGGGAGAGCATCAGGCTGCCAGAACCTATGGCGAGGACCATGAGCTCAGGTGCTACCCCCGAGTTGCCAATCAGGGGCAGCACAATCCCCGCGGCTGTAAGCCCGGCGACTGTTGCCGACCCCACGGATACCCTGATTACCGTGGCAATTCCCCATGCCAGTACCAGGGGGGAAATACTGGATCCTGCAAGAAGGGCTCCGATATACTGGCTTACCCCGCTTTGTATGAGTACCTCCTTTAGGGCCCCGGCCCCGGCAATGATCAACAGTACCATGGTGATCCCGGAAACAGATTGTCCGACGGAGGTCATGACTTCCTTCATCGTCCTTCCCCTTGAAAGGCCGAGGGTATAGATGGCGACCAGGACCGAAAGCAACATGGCGATAACGGGATTTCCGAGGAATGCAATTCCCCGGGTGATCCACAGTCCTTCGGGCAGGAGTAAATCCGAAAGGGTAGCAGCCCCGATCAG
>CBDUBB010000207.1:0-4829 GCA_965365265.1 uncultured Flavobacteriaceae bacterium | reverse complement strand
ATCGGTGGTATTGGGAACGGAGGCAGGGGGGAGCACCCCTTTTTCGTAGGCAAACCAGAACTGGTCCGCTTCCCTGTCTTTTTCGCACAACCCAAAGCCAGTTCCCCAAAGGTTCCCGCCCAGGGTGCGTAGCTGTTCAAACAGGACAAAGGCCGCATCCGCCAGTTCTTCGGAATTTTGCATGGCCATGGTCCGGGCCCTGACCCGCTCCAGGGCCAGTTCTATTTCCGCTTCCCGCCTTTGTCGTTCGGACTCCTTTAAATCCTCAAACCGCCGATAGGCCAGGTCAAAGACCCCGGCAAAACGCTCCAGGGTTGCCAGGTCTTCGGCCGGAGGTTCCGACACCACCCCGGGTAGGCTATAGCCTATTTCCCCATGCGTGGTACGGGCCATCACAAAAGTGAGCCCGCCAATGTGCCGGATGTCATCTGCAGAGGGGGCCTGAGGGTCTATCTGCTGGAAATTTCCCAGGGTTATCATTTTATCCACATAGGCCACCGCGGCTTCTGCATCCATAGCATATACCACCGTCGGGTGGTCGCTTTTTTCCCATGAAGCCAGCAATGGGATGTCCCCGTGCATATGCCTGGGCAGTTCCATGACCATCCCGATACGCGTGCCGTCTCCCGAGGTCATGGCCTTCTGATAGGTGTCCGGCAGCCAGCGCATGTGCCAGAAATAATAGGCCTCATGCCCAAGCCTGACGAACTCAGTCCGCATGGTAACGACAATATCCAGTAGTTCTGTGGACTCCTGCATTCCGGTGACCTTGGCCCTGATCCGCTCCAGGGCGGCTTCAATTTGAGCCTCCCGGGCCTGGGCCTCTGCCTTCTGCAGGTCGTTGAATCGCTTGTAGGTGAGGTCGAACACACGGGCAAAGCGAAGCAGCAGTTCAAAGTGGGCCTCGGGAAGGGGTTCCAGGCTTGCTACGGACATGCAGCCAAAGGCATTGAAGGAGGCCGACAGATAGACGCGATCCGGAGCTTTCATCCCTTCGATGACGGGCGCAGGGAGCTTGGTCAGTTCAGTTTCCCCGAACAAAAATGCGTCCCAATCTGCTTTATCCCTTCCTTCAAGGGCATAGGTAAACTGCTTTTCCTGGTTTTTCCAGGCCTTGAGGTATTTCCTGTAGGGCTTGTTGTCGTGATTCTGAATCCAGAAGTTCATGGGCGCTTCCGGAGCTTCCGAATTGGCCATCCACCAGGTGCACCCGGAGGACTTTTCATCAAAGATCATGATAATACAGCGGGTGAGCATCAATTCCAGCTGCGTGAGTTCTTTGAAAACGGTGCCAATCAACTGATTCAGTTCATCTGAAGTTTGCATGGCCATTGCACGGATCCGCACGCGCTCCAGGGATGCCTCGATTTCCAGTTCCCGGTTTTTGTTTTCGAGTTCGATGGTGCGCCTTTTGATCGCTTCCCGAAGCTGCAGGTTTTCAGCGCTTATTTGGTCATAGCCGATGGTCTCTCCTTCCTGGGCCTTGCTGTCGGGTGTTGAGAAATGCTGGTAGATAAAACGCCACCCCTCTTCCTTCCTGCGGAGGGCAGAGGTGAACCGGAACCTTCCATAGTACATCCATTCCCCGCCGGTGCGGAACCAGGCATCAAATACGTGGGTAATAAACAGGAGGCCCTCAAAGCACTCGATGGTCTTCTTCTCGTTCCGCAATTCGGTTTTTCCTGCAAATTGGTCGGCAGTGACCCTGAAGAATTCCGTGGTATCCCTTTTGTTCAGGAATTCCTCATTGTCGGTGGAGCCTATGAAATGATAGGCATCGTCCAAATAATGATCGTAGGTTTTTACATCTCCCGTCAGGTAGCTTTCCAACCAGGTATCATAGACGTTCAGAACCTCCGATTTTATTTCTTTTGTCAGGATCATTCGCCTTCCTTTTTTACGGGTAAAACAATTTTGAATATGGTGCCTTCTCCCTCCTTGGTCTCCATCCTAATGTCTCCCCCGTGTCCTTTGTTGATAATATCGTAGCTCATGGAAAGGCCCAGGCCGGTGCCTTCCCCCGTGGGTTTGGTGGTAAAGAAGGGCTGGAAGATCTTATCCCGGATGGCAGATGGAATACCCCCTCCGTTGTCCCGGACCGAAATTTCAACCCCCTCTGTGGTTTTGCGGGATTGGACCCAAACCGTGGGTTCATACCCCTCCGGTTCCTTTTCTTTCCTTTCGCTGACCGCATGGAAGGCATTGGTAATTAAATTCAGCAACACCCGGCCGATTTCCTGGGGTACCACCCTCACTTCCCCTATTGAATCGTCAAAATCCGTTTCCATGGTCGCATTGAAGGATTTTTCCTTCGCCCGAAGCCCGTGATAGGCCAGGCGGAGGTATTCGTCGGAGAGGGCATTGAGGTCGGTAGGTTCTTTTTTTCCATCGCTGCTGCGGCTGTGTTGCAGCATCCCCTTTACGATGCTGTCGGCCCGTTTTCCGTGGTGTAAGATCTTCTCGAGATTCTGTATGACGTCCTGGGCAATGGCGTCCACTTCCTCCGTATCTCCCTTTTTTAGTTCATCGATCATTTCCTCAAGAAGTTCCCGGCTGACCTCCGAGAAGTTGTTGACGAAATTTAAGGGGTTCTGGATCTCATGCGCAATCCCTGCGGTGAGCTCTCCGAGGGAGGCCATTTTTTCGGCATGGATGAGCTGGTTTTGGGTCTCCTGTAAATCTTTCAGCGTTTCTTCAAGCCGTTGTTTTTCCTGTACCAGTTTTACCGCCTGTTCCTCTTTGAGTTGCAGGTCCAGGAAACGGGTGTAGGTTTGTTCGAACACCTTGCCGAATCGTTTAAAAATGTCATAGGCCTCCGGTACGGCTTCCCGCGTAATAAACAACAGGTACCCGTATTTGAAATAAACGACGTGGTCTATCTGGTAGGAGGGGAAGGAACCGTTGGTCTTCTTGAGTTGCTTCAAGACATCTCCGACCACCGGAAGGGTGCTCATATACTCGTAGTGGGCAATACATTCTGCTCCCGCTATTTCCTTCACAAAAAGGGATTCCCCTTTCTGGCCCCGCTCGTAGTACTGTTTGAAGATCCCTTCCCGGGGCACCGTGTAGGTGGGCAACAGGCCGGCTTCATTCCCAAACCATTCAATGGAATCATTTTCCCTGTAGATATTAAAGGCGCACCCCCAGGTTTTGATCCCCAGACCGCGGACCTCCTTGTCCAGCAGGTGGGACGCCTCGGCCAGTTCATCAGAGTGTTGCATGGCCATGGTACGCGAGCGGACCCGCTCCAGTGCTGATTCAATCTGGGATTCCCGTGCCTGGGCTTCGGCTATCTTTAAGTCCTGGAAACGGGTGTAGGTTTGATCAAATACTTTGGCGAACCGCTGGAGTACAAGCGCTTTTTCGTCCGTAATCGCTTCCGGGCCGAGTACCTGGATGGCCCCATTTGAAAAGTAGGCCGTGGAGAGTACCACATGCGGCAAACCCTTCATTTCATTCCTGGCTTCAACCGGCACATCCTTAAACCCGGTCTTTGTAAAGAAGATCTTATCAAAATTTATTTTTTCGGCTCCATCGTACTGATATACTACATACTTCTCTCCATTCTTCCAGGGTGTTAGAAGCGCTTCATAGTAGGGATGATCCAAATAGGGAACGCGGTAGCTAACCGGATAGATTTCCTTGGTGAAGCCAGTAACCCAATACGTTGCATCCCCGGAATCCTTTTCCAAAATGATGATATTACACGCCCTGGATTCAAATTCCAGCTGCTGCAATTGCTGATAGATCACCAGTACCACCTCCCGGAGTTCATCACTGCTCTGCATGCCCATGGTCCTGGACCTGACTCTTTCCAAAGCGGTTTCAATTTGAGCTTCCCTTGCCTGGGCCTCCGCTTTTTGAAGGTCCTGGAAACGGGTATAGGTTTGCTGAAAGGCTTTGCCAAAACGCATTAGGATGGCATCCTCCTCCTCAGAATAGGGGGTTCCTGAGAAGTTCTCGATATACAGGCCAATATCCTTTTGTACTACTGTAGAAATAGCCAGTCCCGGACATTTGAAATAAAAATCCCTCACTTTCTTTGTAAGGCCGGGAATATGCGGGAGCAACTTCTCATAAAAGCTGTTTTTTTCTTCGAAGTTTAATTGAGTGGTAAAGAAATCCTTCCCTTTTTCCTTTGCCTCCGCAAATTGCCTGTCCCATGGCAGATCGAGATAGGGGAGGGAGATCCTGGAAGGGATGTCCTGTGTTTCTGCAATCCAGAAGTTCCAGTCCTGCCCCTTCTCATAATCAACCACAATTCCCGCGTGTTCTGCATTGATATCCAATAGCGCCAGCTGATCAAAAATAACCCGAATCACTTCTTTGAGTTCTTCACTGTTTTGCATCGCCATAGATCGGGACCTGACCCTTTCCAGAGCAGCTTCAATCTGAGCTCCCCTGGCCTGGGCTTCTGCCTTTTGAAGGTCCAGGAACCGGGTGTAAGCCTGCTCAAAGACCTTGGCAAAACGGTAAAGGATGTCTTCCTCCTCTTGGGTAGCCTTTTCAAAGCTGGATTTGCTTACGGTACCGAATTTGTAATTCGCATCCACGAATTCAAGCCGTTCTAATTTTAGGATCTCCTGGAAGTGACTGAAATAATCGGAACCGGTGGCCTGATCACATGCCTCTACCAGGGCATCGACCTCCTCCTTTGAAGTTAAGGATAGGTACGAAAACTTTTGGCCGGCTTTCCAGGACTTCAGGGTAGTATCTTCAAACAGGGCGCTCGGCAACTGCAAATTAGCGGGCTTGTCATAAACACCTTCCAGGGGGGAAAACCAAATGTTTATGTATCCCTCGTCCAGATGGAAGACATTGATCCATGC
>CBDUBB010000206.1:0-4849 GCA_965365265.1 uncultured Flavobacteriaceae bacterium | reverse complement strand
ACGTTTCGGAGAACGGGGGCAGCACCTTTACGGATTATACGGGGGAAATGGCCATCGGGCAGTTCTACAAACTTTCGGTATCGGACCAGGACCCCTCCAAAATGATAGGCGGGCTACAGGACAACGGGGGGCAGGTTCTCGGGCAGGGAGGCTGGAACAACTACCACGGAGGGGATGGCATGGACAACGCCATCGACCCGAACAATGATAACATCCTCTATGGATTTACCCAATTCGGCGGGACGCTGAACATATCCTCAGATTCAGGCCAGTCCATTGGGGTGGTCGGGCCTCCCCGGGATGAACAGAATGACCGCATTCGCGGCAACTGGATCACCCCGCTTGCAGTTGGACCTACTGGTGAGATCTACGCTGGCTATGACGGGGTCTACAAGCTCACAGGCAATAGCTGGGAAAAAATTTCAAACAACGATTTCGGGGGTATTGACCCGGGGGATGATTATGTGCAACTGGAAGACCTGCTCGTTGATCCCGTAAATCCCGATATTATCTATGCTGCAGAAGGCAGCTTCGTCTACCAAAGCCAGGACGGCGGACAGACCTTTCAGGCATTTTTCAATGCAGATTATGAAATTGCGGACCTCGCCATCGACACGGACGACGGGTCGGCCGTATACGTGGTAACCTCATTGCGGGTAGGCATCGACCAGGCACGGCAGCTTAATGAGGTCGGAGCGCGAAAAGTATGGAGAGTGCCCGTAAACCAAAATGGGGATCCGGGCCCTGAGGTAGACCTTACCTTTGACCTGCCTGCGGACCAGGCGATCTTTGCCGTTGTCCATCAGGGACGGCATACAGACAACCCCATTTATGTGGGGACCAACCTGGGGGTATACCGGTTGGATGACACGCTAACGGAATGGGAAGATTATTTTGCAGGCCTTCCCAGTACGGCAGTCAGTGACCTGGAAATCAGCCTGGATGATGAGCTTATTACGGCAAGCACCTATGGCCGTGGCGTCTGGCAATCCCCCATTCCCGTCCAGGTGCCCGACACGGATATCCGGTTGCTAAGCCTTTCTCCTCAGAACGGGGCTGTGCTATGCACCGATGTATCCCCACAAATCACTGTGGAAAACAACGGTCTGATTACCCTTGAGAATGTATCGGTCACCTATTCCATAAACGGCGGTAGCGCTAATTCCTTCGAGCAGGAAATCAGCCTTCCAAGCGGCGAATCTGCCGTCATCGACCTGCCGGCTCTCGGGATCAGCAGCAAAGGGGAAGTCAGGCTCAGTACCAGCGTAAATGTTAGCGGGGATGCCTTCTCCGAGAACAATGAGATCGAGCATTTGTTTTACATCAATGATACAGGAATCGAAAACCAGCTTAATGATTTCGAAGGACCCGGAACGGAACTCTTAACGTATACCGAGGGCAATGGAGCTTCTTTATGGGAAAAGGGAGTACCCTCAGGCAGTGTGTTGAACCAGGCGGCCTCAGGCTCAGAAGTCTACGGAACCAACCTGGACGGCAATCACCCCGATGGGGTCAGGGCCTACCTGATCAGCGAGTGCTACGACTTCACGACCATCCTCGCTCCGGTCCTCAGGTTCCAGATGGCCTATGACCTGGAGGAGAATTTTGATATCGTTTACGTGCAGTATTCAACGGATGAAGGGGCTACATGGAACATCCTTGGCTCCGTGGATAGCCAGCCCAACTGGTATACCAGCAACCGGACCAACGACAGTTCCGGGGACGCAGATGACTGCCAGAATTGCCCAGGTGCCCAGTGGACCGGAACCAATGCGGTGCTGACAGAGTACGCCTATGATTTCCTGGCCAATGCAGCCCAGGGGGAACCGGACCTTTCCGGAGAGGCCAGCGTGGTATTCCGGGTCGTGTTCCATGCCGACCCGCTTGAAAACCAAGAAGGGGTAATCCTTGATGATTTTGGGGTATCCGGCTTTGAAGATGACGCGGACGACGATGATGATGGGATTCTGGACGGAGACGACAATTGCCCGCTCATCCCGAATCCCGAACAGGAAGACACCGATGGAGATGGACAGGGGGATGCCTGTGATACCGATGACGACAACGATGGCATCCCGGATACAGAGGACAACTGCCCCCTTGTGCCCAACCCGGGGCAGGAGGACGCGGATAATGACGGTATTGGCGATGTGTGTGACACCGATGAAGATAACGATGGCGTACCCAATGATTCGGACAATTGCCCCGACACCCCGGCAGGCACGATAGTTGGCCTGGACGGTTGCCCGGTATTCACCCTGCCGCCAACGAATTTTCTCGTGCAGACGACAGGGACAAGCTGCCGCTCCAGTGAAAATGGCTCTATTACCGTGGAGGCTACCGAACCCCTCAATTACCTGGCTACCCTTAGCGGGAATGGTGTGGAGGCCTCACAGGGCTTTTCAGGCCTGGTTCAGTTTGAAAATCTCGCCTCCGGAGTCTACACGCTTTGCATTACGGTGGAAAACCAGCCGGATTACGAGCTTTGTTATACCCTGGAAGTGCCTCAGCCGGAAGACCTGTCTGTCAGCGGCAAGGTGAGTACCCCGGGTAAGGAAATCACCCTGGAACTCAAAGGGGGCACCCGGTATACCATTAACCTGAACGGAACACGATACGAAACCAGGGAATCCCAAATCACGCTGCCGCTATCGCAACCGGTGAATGAACTGGAGGTGCGAACGGAGTTGGACTGCCAGGGGGTATATACACAGACCATAACCCTTACCGAAGATCTGATCGCCCTTCCCAACCCTATCGAAAATGGGGATTTGCAGGTATTTATCCCCGGAATGGAGGGAGGTGAAGTACAAATCCGACTGTTCTCCCTGGATGGCAGCAGCGTGCTTAACAAAAGACTTACGGTAAGCGGTGGGGAGGTCCGGATTAATATGGACGCTTTTGCACGGGGGGTTTACCTGCTCAATGTCATCCTTCAGGACCAAATGTATTCCTACAAAATAATCAAGAGATGAAAGGCACCAGATTAAAAATGTTCTCCCTGTTTTGGGCATTGGCCCTTACTGCCTCCTGTGGGGGGAGCGGTGAAGGAGGGGGTGATCCGGACCCTGAGCCCATCCCGGTACCGGCTCCATCAGCAGCCACCCTGGTCTTCCCTGCAGACAATACGGAATGTAATGAGGGTGAAATTCTAAGCGATACCCAAAGCCGGGTCCTTTTTCAGTGGAACGCCTCCCAGAACACGGACAGCTACCAGGTGAACCTGATTAATCTGAATACAAATTCAACCGCCCTGACCAACAGCACTGCCAATGAAGCGGAAATCACCCTTTTGAGAGGAGTGCCCTACGAGTGGTTTGTGGTTTCCCGTGCCAACGGCACCAATGAAACTGCGACCAGCGCGGCCTGGAGGTTCTACAATGCCGGGCCTGGCATAACCAATTACGCCCCTTTTCCTGCGGAAGCCGTAAGCCCGGGCAGGGGAGCTACTATAAGTACTACCAGTACAGTTACCCTGGAGTGGACCGGGAATGACATCGATAACGATCTCGCTTCCTACAACCTCTATTTTGGCACGGCTGACCCTCCAGCCCTGCTGGAAACGGGAATCACCACTACCTCCTTTGAGGTATCCGTAGCTTCAGGCCTAACCTATTACTGGCAGGTGGAAACAGTGGACAGCGCGGGAAATCAAACCCTGTCCGAACTATTCAATTTCAGGGTGGAATAGCTCCTTCGACAACAGACTATGGAATAATCTTTGCACAAATCACTTAAAACAGAAAACAATACTATGGACAAAAAACACTGGCTTCTGGCCGTTACACTGACACTTACCGCACTGGCATGGGGCCAGACTTCCCTTGAGTTGCCATCTTCCTATATCAACAACAACACCTACGGAGGGGTAAACAGCAGCCTTCCTCCCAATGTTGAAGGGAGCCCCTACCTGACGGATGAGTTTATAAAGGGGACCGTATTCATAGAAAATGAACAGCCCTATGGCGCCATGATGCGCTATAATGCCTACCAGGACGAAATTCAGGTGCAGGGTGCCGACGGCATCAGCAGCCTTTTCAAAAGGGATTATGTCTGGGCAGAGATCGGAGGTCAGAGTTTCCGGATAGAAACCTATAATACCCGTTCCGGGACGTCCAAAGGGTATTTTGTAGAGTTAAACAGAGGGAAGGTACGCCTGTTAAAGCGGATTGAAAAGGAATTCAAGGCAGGACAGCCTGCGGTCTCTTCTTACAGCGAGGACACACCCCCCCGTTTTGAGGAGAAAGTGACCTACTACCTCGCAAGGGAAGGAAGCCCTGCCGAAGAGGTTCGGTTGCGAAAAAAAGACATCCTCGAGTTTCTTTCTTCCAAGGAGATTGAATCCTATGTCAAGGAAAACAAGCTTCGCTTAAAAACAGAGGGTGAGGTAATCCAGGTGCTGACCCAGATTAATGCAGGCTAGCCTGGTCCGGTTTAATTAAAAAACCCGCCTAAGCTGGCGGGTTTTTTTGTTTGGAGCTTTAATGCACAACTCCTAGATCTTTGTAAGGATAATGGATGCAGGGGTTTCACCCGAACCAAAGGCCCCACAACTCGTACTGCCCTCATCATCCACGAAATCAATGATCAGGACAGAATCATCTCCTGCGTCATAGCCGCCGGTGGTATCGCTCGGCCCCAGGAACGTATTGGTATCACATCCTATGCCGGTATCCTGCCCGGAGGGGACCAGGACCGCTCCGCACACCAGGACATAGGGTCCGAGCAGCCAGATCTCGCTCCACCCGCTGGTGTTCAGCTGACCGAACAGCCAGGACAGGACCTCACGGGCCCTGGTCTCGCTCAGCCGCTGCAGGATCAAGACCTCGGGAGAGCCGACGACCAGACG
>CBDUBB010000205.1:0-4865 GCA_965365265.1 uncultured Flavobacteriaceae bacterium | reverse complement strand
TTTTTATTACAAACCCCTGATAGGCTATCTGATGGGACCTCAAACCGAGATCAGCCTTTCGTACACCGGCATCGCCGCAGATGGGTTTTCCTGGGCCACCGTAAACCTCGGGGTCCTGTATACCTTTCCCCAAAGCAGAAGATGGTAGTTGGTCGACTATCTGAAATACAAAGTAGGGTTTTCATTTAGATAAGTGTTACAGAGGCAAAAGCAATTAAAAACCCTAAAAATCTTATCTAATGACAATGCCTAATTACCTGAAATCACTTGCTTTTGCCTTGGGGATCCTTCTGTTTTTTACAAATTGTACGAACGACCAGGACGATGGCCCAAACGGACAACTCCGGCTAAGCGCCAGGGCCACCCTTGACGGCGGGACTTCCGCAAAAGCCAGCGCAGCCAAAACCATTAATGCAGACCTTGAAATCACCGAATTCCTGATCAACATCAGGGAATTTGAACTGGAAGTGGACGATGATGGGTATGACTCTGACGAAGATGACAGCTTTGAGGATGATGACCTTTGGGACGACGACGGGTACCTGGACTTTGAAGATGAAATCGAACTGGAGGGACCCTTTGAACTAAACCTGCTGGAGGGACAGATCACCTTTCTCAATGTTGAAGTCCCCAATGGGAGGTTTGAAGAACTGGAATTTGAATTTGATGCCAGTACGGATGCCCAGAGCGACCTGTTCGGGAAATCCATCCTGATCCGGGGAACCTATCAGGAAACCCCATTTGAATTCTGGCACAATTTCGAGGATGAACTGGAACTGGATTTCGATGACCCCTCCCTGGACATCGTCATCAGTAGCAACACCGAAAGCCTGGTGATCGACTTTGACCTCAGCATGCTTTTCAACGATTCCTTTGGGATCGACCTGTCCGAGGCCCAGGATGGGAATGGAGACGGGATCATTGAAATAAGCCCGACAGACCAGGACGGCAACAACGCCCTGGCAGCTCAGATGAAAGAACTAATAAAGGATGTGATCGACCTTCTGGACGATTAAGCCCACTATCCTTCTCATCTTAGGAAAATGCGTGGAAATCCCACGCATTTTTCTTTTTTACAGGGTCTTTGATATCCAGGTGTCCTGGCTGTGAGATATTGGATATCTTTGACGCAGGGATGAACCCCCGCAAGGGTCCAAAACCCAAACATCTCTGTAGAACCAGGCCAACAGCGGATATATGAGAATCGCATTTCTGACCCTTTTAACGATTCATGCGGCCATCCACCTCATGTGGTTTGCGCATGCCTTTGGCTGGATCGACCTGCCTTATTTTCAAAAGGATATCCCGGGAATGGTAGGTTTCAGTTGGCTCCTGGCGGCATTGTTTTTCCTCTGGTCTGCTCTGAAGATAGGCAGGCGCAAGGCAAAATGGTTTCTCCCGGCCCTGATTGGAGTCCTGCTGTCCCAAATGTGGATTTTTTCGGCCTGGGCAGATACCCGGTTTGGTTCCTTTGTTAACCTCATCATCCTGGCGGGGATCCTGGTAGGATATGCCAAGTGGTCCTTCGTGGAGCGTTTCCAGGGAGATGTGGAGGCCCTGCTGGAATTTGCGGAGGACCCTGACCAGCTACTCACTGAAAAGGACCTCAAACCCCTCCCCTCTTTGGTATCGGACTATATCCGGCGGAGCGGGGCTCTTGGCAAGCCGGTGGTGAAAAACTTCAGGCTCGAATTTGATGGGGAAATGCGGCAAAAGGGCAAGCCCTGGTTTTCCTTTTCTTCTGAGCAGTACAATTTCTTCCCGCCTGTTCTTTATGAAGGGAAGGATCAAAGGGCTGTCTGTCTGGGGATATCACTCCTATCAGCCTCCGAATGCGAGAATGGTCATACGCGCCCTGTCCCTGTTCCCTCAACAAACCACTGAGTCCCCGGAAATGTATCCGACCGAAACAGTGACCTTCCTGAACGACTTGTGCCTTTTCGCCCCCGGCGCCCTGGTAGATGAACGAATTAAATGGGAAGAATTGGATGCAACCAGTGTCCGGGCCACCCTGGTTCTAAAAGATATGCAGGTATCTGCCATTTTGTATTTTAACGCAAGCGGAGACCTTGTCAATTTCAGGTCTGAAGATCGCTATGAAGTATCAAAAATGGAGCGCTTTCCCTTTACTACCCCTGTGAAGGATTTCAGGGAATTTAATGGAATCCGCCTGCCCTCTTATGGGGAAGCCGTTTGGCACTATTCAGATGGGGAGTTCGTGTATGGGAAATTTCGTTTGAAGGCCGTGTCTTATAATGTGTCGGATACCAATTTGTCCGACAGATAGGCATCAATTCCCCTGCTATGGCCGTCCCTCCCCAAGTGGTCAGGAATCTGGTTCCCACACCTCCTTCAACTATCGGGGGGTGCCATTCCCCACCCCTCCTGAAAGTTAAGAGCCTTTCCTGCAAAGGCCAATCAGGACCCGGGGTAGTACTTTCCCCGGAGCCAAAAGGCTACCCGAACCAGCAGGATTAGGGCCGGCACCTCTACCAGGGGACCTATAACCCCGGCAAAGGCCTGTCCGGAATTAAGTCCAAAAACGGCTATGGCAACGGCTATGGCCAGTTCAAAATTGTTCCCGGCCGCCGTAAAGGAAATCGAGGCATTTTTATCGTATTCGGCCCCCATGGCCCTGCTGACAAAAAACCCGATAAGAAACATGAGGGTAAAATAAATCAGCAATGGTATGGCAATCCGGATAACGTCCATGGGGATCTGTACGATCAGTTCCCCTTTCAGGGAAAACATCACCACGATGGTAAAAAGAAGTGCAATTAGCGTCATGGGGGAAATAGCCGGGATAAATTTCGTCCGGTACCACTCCTCCCCTTTTATCCTAACCAGGATAGCGCGGCTGAGGAGGCCTGCCAGGAAGGGGATCCCGAGATAGATGGCCACGCTCTCTGCGATCGTCCCTATGGAGATGTCCACGATAGCCCCTTCAAATCCAAACAGGGGTGGGAGCTTGGTGATGAACAGCCAGGCGTAAAAACTATAGGCAAAGACCTGGAACACGCTGTTAAGGGCCACCAATCCAGCCCCGTATTCACTGCTTCCCTCGGCCAGGTCATTCCAGACAAGGACCATGGCGATGCATCGCGCCAGGCCAATCAGGATTAGGCCTACCATGTATTCCGGGTACTCCTGAAGGAATACAAGGGCCAGTACGAACATCAGTATCGGGCCAATGATCCAGTTCAGGATAAGGGAAATGGACAGCACCTTAAGATTGCTGAAGACCTTTGGCAGCAGCTTGTAATTAACCTTGGCCAAAGGCGGGTACATCATAAGGATAAGACCAATGGCAATAGGGATATTGGTACTTCCCCTGCTGAAGGAATCGATAAAATCCGAACTGGATGGGAAAAAATAACCCAAAGCCACCCCAAGGGCCATGGCCAGGAAGATCCAAAGCGTCAGGTTTCGATCCAGGAAATTGAGTTTTTTTGGTCCGGAGGCCATTTAAGCTGCTTTAATCTGTGAGAAAACAAAAAACATTTCCGAGGCGATTTGACGGGAACGCTGATCATACCTGAAAGCTTCTTCCGTCGTGTCATCATATTCCTTAGGATCGTTATAGCGAACCGGAATCCGAAGTTCGGCCCCCGGGATAAACGGACAATTCTCATCTGCGTCTGAGCAGGTCATTACCGCTGCAAAACCGGGAGCGGTATTTTCAGGATGGTCGTACAGCTTGGAAAATGCCCGGATGGGTTGTCCATCTGCAGAAAAGGATACATGGTATAACGGATTGCCTTGCCCTTCGGCAGTTATCCTGAAACCGCTTCGTTTCAGGGATGCTACTGCCCGTTCATTAAAGGCTGTTACTTCCACCCCCCCTGAGTAAGCGCGTAGGGGAATCCCGAAATATTCTGCTGCTGTCTGAGCCCATATCTGGGAGAGCTGGCTCCTGCGCGAGTTGTGGGTACAGATGAAATTGAGGTGGGTCGTTTTGCCCTGATCCACCCTGGCCTGTATGTAATCGATCAAGGGTTTCAGGATGGCCTTCCGGTCTTCCCCCACCCCTTGTTCACGCGCCTTTTCAATAGCTGCCACTAATTCAGGCCAGAACTGACTTTTTGCACTATTCATGAGCAAAGGAAGATAGGTATTCAACAGCACCCGCTCCCGGGAGCACAAGGTTCAGCGGACTCTTCAGTGGATTGCCTTTTGGGATCTTCGGCTCCCTTACCGGGTTTCTCCCCGTAAACGGTTATGCTGAAAATTCCGGCCCCGTCATTGTTAAAAGAGGTAATAGCTTCACCCGAGAGGTATTTGGACAGGATATCATCGGGGATGGTAATGGGCTTTTCTTTCTGAAGGATCAGGTTCTCAAAGCCGGCATCGGCTATTTGATGCAGGTACGCACTTTTCTGTATGGCCCCGGCAACACACCCGGCATACATCTCCGCGTCTTCCCGAAGTGCTTCGGGCAGCTCCCCAACCAGTACGATATCGGAGATGCTGAAATGCCCTCCCGGCTTGAGGACCCTGAATATTTCGGACATTACCTTTGGCTTGTCCGGTACCAGGTTCAGGACACAATTACTGACAATAACATCCGCAACGTTGTCATTGACCGGCATATCGTCTATATCCCCTTCCCTGAATTCCACGTTGTTGTAGCCCAGCTTTTCCGCATTCTCTCTGGCCTTTTGGATCATGGCCGGGGTGAAGTCGATACCGATGACCTTTCCTTCAGGACCAACCTCATGCCGGGCCACAAAACAGTCGTTTCCGGCTCCGGACCCCAGATCGATCACGGTATCGCCTGGCTTTATCTTCGCAAAATGGGTAGGTAATCCGCATCCCAGCCCAAGATCCGCATCTTCCACATATCCTTCCGTTTCGGAATAATCATC
>CBDUBB010000204.1:0-4880 GCA_965365265.1 uncultured Flavobacteriaceae bacterium | reverse complement strand
GCCTTTGTTATAAATAAGTTAAAATTTCTCATAATAAAATTCATAATAGATTATCATTAATAAAAAAACCCGCCTTATAATTAAAGCGGGTTACTGTTAAAGTATAAATAATATTATCTGTTGCTGTATTCGTACAGCCATTTCCAGAGGACCCGTGTCCGAACATACAGCCTATGAAGTAATGCCCTTTGAGAACGGGCTGGTGGTGGCCGCGTTGAAAGGCACCACGGTTGAGAACATGGTGGAATTCCTTCGAAAGGCAGAGGTGCCCCACCCCGTTGCCGGCATGAAAATCCGTCTCGATGCCGAAGGCAGCCTGGAATCCCTGCAGATTCAGGGTGCGCCCCTGGATCCCCAAAAAATATACTATGTGGCTACTTCGGACTATTTGATCGGGGGTGGGGACGGCATGACCTTTTTTCAGGAACACGAAGCCCTTTATAAAACAGACTACAAGATCCGAAATGCCCTGACAGACTATTTCAGGGAGACAGATACACTCCGCTCCCGGGTAGACGATCGGTTTGTTCAAATGGAAAGACCATGAAGCGAAGATCCTTTGTAAAAACCTCCGCCCTTGGTGGCACAGCCCTGGGCCTGGGAGGCCTCGGACTTCAGTCCTCTAGTCCGGGCGGTAAAAAGCATATTACCATATTGCACACCAACGATGTGCACAGCCATATTGATCCCTTCCCGTCAGCTCATTCCCGGTTCCCAAACCTCGGAGGGGTCTCCCGCAGGGCAGCCCTTATCGAGGCTATCCGGCGCGAAAACCCGAATACCCTGCTCCTGGATGCGGGAGATATTTTCCAGGGAACCCCCTATTTTAACTTTTACGGGGGCGAACTGGAGTTCAAACTCATGAACAAAATGGGGTATCGGGCAGCCACGCTCGGAAACCACGATTTCGACAATGGATTAAACGGGTTGCTCGCCCAGCTTCCGAATGCTGAATTTTCCTTCCTCTGTGCCAATTACGATTTTTCCAATACGGTTTTGGACGGGTATATCAGGCCTTATGAGGTCTACGTGATCGACGGCATCCGCGTGGGAGTGTTTGGCCTGGGGATCCAGTTGAAAGGGTTGGTTCTGGAGGAACTCTACGGGGAGACCACCTACCTCGACCCGGTGGAAATCGGCCAGGATATGGCCCGTACCCTGCGGGAAGTGGAAAATTGTGACCTCGTTATCTGCCTGTCACACCTGGGGCATACCTACTCAGACCCAACGCGGATGAGCGATCAGGTTCTCGCGGCCGGTACCGATCAGATTGACCTGGTCATTGGCGGACACACCCATACCTTTATGGAGAAGGCAGAAATTGCCACCAATCGTACCGGGGAACCTGTTTTGATCCAGCAGGTGGGTTGTTTTGGCGTGAACCTGGGGAGGGTGGATTTCCATTTTTACCCGGACGGGCGCAAGGTCTCAGACGGGGTTTCTATCAGCGTCTAGCAAGGCCCCGAGGAGGGCATCGAACTCCTCCTTCAGGGAATCCCTCCTTTCACTTACCCCTGCCCTGCGGTACCAGTATCCGGCATTCCAGAGATCCCCTTCTTTTCGATGCAGGTAGGCATGCATCCAGGACCCCCATGGTGTCGGGAGTTCCTGGGCAATCTCATGGGAGGCCTCCCAATCCCCCCGGGCATCCCACCAAAGCGCCCTGAAGGGGTCGCTCCAGGCCTGGGGCGGGCAATCTCCTTTTAATGTGGCCAGGAAGGCTTCCATGGAATTGGGGTTTTCCGCAGGGCCGGACTCCAGGTTCGACGGCGGTTGTTTCATCCCAGCATGCCTAAGAAGTCGTGTTCCGAAAGGATCGGGACCCCCAGTTGCTCGGCCTTGGTCCGTTTGCTGGGACCCATTTTGTCTCCCGCAACAAGGTAGGTGGTTTTGGAGGAAACCGAAGAGGCCACCTTACCGCCGTTGTCCTCGATCATTTTTTTCAGTTCGGTCCTGCTCAGGGTTTCAAAAACCCCGGAGACCACGAAGGTGGAGCCCTTCAGGAGGTCGGTCTGGCCGGCTAGCTGATCTTCGCTGATCGCGAATTGCAGGCCATAGGTGCGCAAACGCTCCACCAGTTCCCGTTTAACCGGGTCCTGGAAAAAGTCCACCACGCTCCGGGCGATACGTTCCCCTATCTCATCCACCTGCATCAACTCTTCGGCACTGGCCTGGATCAATGCCTCGATCGTCTTGTGGGAACGGGCCAGTTTTTTGGCTACCGTCTCTCCCACATAGCGGATTCCAAGGGCAAAAAGCACCTTTTCATAAGGCACTTTTTTGGACGCCTCAATCCCCTCTATAAGGTTTGTAGCGGATTTCTCCGCCATGCGTTCCAGTGGCAGCAACTGATCCTTTGTGAGCGTGTACAGGTCTGCATAATTATGGATAAGGCCCTGGTCAAAGAGCAATTCGACCGTTTCGCCCCCAATCCCCTCGATGTCCATGGCCTTGCGGCTGATAAAATGCTGGATTCGCCCTTTGATCTGTGGGGGGCACCCGGTATCGTTCGGACAGAAATGCACGGCTTCGCCCTCCTTCCTGACAAGGGGGGTGTCGCACTCCGGGCACTGGGTGATGTAGTGAGTGGGCTCACTCCCTTCAGGGCGCTGGCTGAAATCCACCCCGGTAATCTTGGGGATGATCTCCCCTCCCTTCTCCACAAAGACCATATCCCCTTCCCGCACATCGAGTTTGGCGATCTGATCTGCATTGTGCAGGCTGGCCCGTTTAACGGTGGTACCAGCCAGCAGGACCGGCTCCAGGTTGGCAACCGGGGTAATGGCCCCGGTACGCCCCACCTGATAGGAGATATGCTTCAGGCGGGTCAGGGCCTGCTCCGATTTGAATTTATACGCTATGGCCCAGCGGGGGGATTTGGAGGTATAGCCAAGTTCCTCCTGATAGTGGAGCTCGTTGACCTTGACTACGACCCCATCGGTCTCATAGGGAAGGTCCTGACGGCGTGTGTCCCAGTAGTCCAGGAACTGAAGTACCTCTTCAATGTTTTCGCATACCCGGGCGGTGTCCGGCACCTTGAACCCCATGGCACGTGCGGTTTCCAGGAATTCAAATTGGGTTTCAATCCCCATGCGGGTCCCGGCTATGCCATACACCAGACAATCCAGGGGACGCTCGGCCACAATGCTGCTATCCTGAAGCTTGAGGGAACCAGAAGCCGTATTCCTGGGGTTCATATAGGGATCCTCCCCGCTCTCGGTCCGGTCCTGGTTCATTTTGGCAAATCCCTCCAGGGGCAGGATGATTTCCCCCCTTACTTCAAAGCGGCCCTCCAGATTCTTTTTGAGTTTCAGGGGTACCGAACGTATCGTTTTGACATTGGTGGTAACATCGTCTCCCTGAACCCCATCTCCCCGTGTAACCGCCCGCTGCAGGGTATTATTTTCATAGGTCAGGCTGATGGAAGCCCCGTCGTACTTCAGCTCGCAGGTAAAGGTCAGATCGACCTGTCCCAGGATTCGCTGAATTCGATGCTCCCATTCGATGAGCTCTTCCTTGGAATAGGAGTTGTCCAGCGAAAACATGGGGGAGTCATGGCGGACCGTTTCAAAGTTCTTGGTGACCCCTCCCCCTACCCGTTGGGTAGGAGAGGCCGGATCGTGGTACTCCGGATGTGCTTTTTCCAGTTCCTGCAGCCGCTTGAGTTTCATGTCGAACTCGAAATCGGTGATCACCGGCTGATCCAACACATAATACCGGTAATTGTGTTCCTGAAGCTCCTCCCGAAGGGCCTTTATTTCCTGCGCTACCTTGGTCATTTGCTGCGTTTTTGAGTTGCCGTGTCAGGATCTTGTGCGGATGGGTTCCCTGCCCCCTGCCCCCGCACAAACCTGACCTTGCCAAAAATATCCTTTTTTACTTCAATATCCGTATAGCCCGCTTCCCCGAGCAGAATGCAGACCTGTTCCCCGAATGCCTCGTATACCTCCAGGTAAAGCCACCCCCCGGGTCTTAAATGGTGTTTTCCAAAATGGAGAATGTCCCTGTAAAAGCACAGGGGATCCTCATCCGGGACAAAAAGCGCCAGGTGTGGTTCCGATTCCGCCACGTGAGGCTGCATGCCTGCCCGATCCCGGGAAGGAACATAGGGAGGATTAGAGACCAGTATATCAAAGGCAGGCCAGTCCCCGCCCGGTTTCCTTATATCCCCATGACGGAACCAGACCTCCAGCCCCAATGCCGCTGCATTCCTGCGGGCTATCTGAAGGGCCTCTAAGGACACATCCATGGCAAAAAGGGTGGCTTCATCCCAGTACTTCTTCAATCCCAGGGCGATACACCCGCTTCCCGTACCTATATCCAGGATCCGCAGGGAGGAGGTATCCCCATGGGTAGTGACAATCCAGTGGACGAGTTCCTCCGTTTCAGGCCTGGGGATCAGAACCGCGGGGGACACCTGCAATTCCAACTCCATAAAGAAGGCCTTTCCGGTGATGTACTGTACGGGAACATTCGCCTGAAGTTTTTCCAGCGCCCCCGATAAAAGCTGCGCTTCCTCCGGTTGAAGGGTTTTTTGGGGCTCCATGGCAAGCAGGGTCCTGGGGAACCCGAAATAATGCGAGGTCAGGAGGTGAAAAATACTGGAAATCTCCTCGGGAGGGTACTTTTCTTTAAGGGCATCCCTGAACTGATGCCGGATATCGCGCAGGAATAGCTCCTCCATCAGGGGTCTAATTTTTTTTCCATCCAGACCGTACAGGCCGAATGGCCCGTATTCCCCAGGGGGTGTTCCAGATATTGGAACCCGTGCCGGAGATAGAGGTGTTGGGCGGCCTGCATATAGGGCATGGTCTCCAAATAACAATACTCAAACCCCAGTTCCCGGGCCCGTCCCAGGGCTTTGCGGATCAGGCGATCTC
>CBDUBB010000203.1:0-4885 GCA_965365265.1 uncultured Flavobacteriaceae bacterium | reverse complement strand
CACTACATGGTTGAGATGTGATTCGGATGGAACGGATTCAGGCATTCCAACCTCCCCGAGCACCTCCTTCCATTTCTTCATGTACGGGGTATAGACCACGTAGGGATCCCCGTCTCCCTTGACCACCTCTGATTGTTCGAAAATAACCTGATCCTTATATGTATGCAGGGATATTCCCTCTGTTTTGAGCAGTGCCTTAATTTCCTGGTCCCGTTTCCGGGCGTAGGGCTCGTAATCCCGGTTGGTGAAAACCGCCTTGATTTTCCACTCCGATAAGAGTTCTTTGAAAATGGCAACTGGGTTTCCGTGAAAAAGGGCCAGGGAGCTTCCGTGCTCCTCCTGAAGCACGCTTCGCATCTGTTTGAGCTGCTGGTGAATAAAACTGACCCGGGCGTCGTCCGGGGCCAGTTCTTTTAGGATTTCCGTATCGAAAATAAATATGGGAAGTACCGGAAACCCCGAGGATAAAGCCTTGTAGAGGCCCGTGTTATCCTCCAGACGAAGGTCCCTTCGAAACCAGAAGACAGCGACTTCCCCAGTCATCTAATTCATATTTAGTGTAGAAATCCCACCATCCACACCGAGCACCTGCCCGGTCATCCAGGAACTGTCATCTGAAAGCAGGAAGGCCGCCATCCGGGCGATGTCGGAGGGGGTGCCGACCCGCTTCAAGGGATGCCGTTCCGCCATTTTTTCCTGTTTTTTATCATTATTGAGCAGTCGTGATGCCAGAGGCGTGTCCACCAGGGAGGGGGCAATCACATTTACCCGGAGCTTGGGGGCGTATTCCGCTGCAAGGGCTCTCGCGAAACCCTCGATAGCGCCCTTTGCCGCCGCCACGCTGGTGTGGAAAGGCATCCCGGTACCCACTGCAACCGTGCTGAAAAACACCAGGCTTGCCCCATCCCTGAATTTTGGCATGACCTCCTTTAAAACCTTTAAAAGCCCCGTAAAGTTAACTTCAATATCCTTTTGGAAGGCTTCCAGGCTGAGCATTTTGAAGGGTTTTAAATTAATGCTTCCCGGGCAGTAGACAAACCCGTCCAGTTGGTCCGGTAATCCCTGCAGGTCGATGACGTTTTCGGTAACATCGAGCCGCGTGTGGGGTATCCCCATCTCTGCAAGGGGGCCGGCGTTTCGGGATGCGGTGTAAAGTTCACAATCGTCTTTCAGGATGCTGGCGAGCTCCAGGCCAATGCCTGAAGAACCGCCAACAAGTAATATTTTCTTTTTCATACGGTTAAATAGTTTCTATGGTCAGCACTGCCGGATATCCCGGGAGCGTTCCGAAAGTTGCTTCAAGGGTCTTTTCGCGATACCTGAAAACGGAAGATAACTGCCGCCTGACAAAAAGTGCCTGTGCCAGGTGTCCGATTGGCCCCAGGGGAAGTTTATAGTCTATCACATCCCGCATCATTGTGCCGTTTTCCACGGCGGATATAAAATGGGTGTGATGCCAGAAACTGTAGGGCCCAAAGCGCTGTTCGTCCACGAAATAGGAGCCTTCCTGAAAATGTGTTATCTCGGTTACCCACCGGGTACGGAAGCCAGGGAAGGGGGACACCGAATAGTGGATGACCTGACCTGCATACATGGGTTCCTGCGGACCAGAGAGGATCTTGAACCCCATGTGTTCCGGGGTGATCTTCTGGAGATTTTCGGGGTTAGCCAAAAAATCCCATGCTTCCCCGGGAAGGATTGGGAAATATTGTTGGGCTGTTAGACGGTACATTTTCATGGGCTTTAACAAAGATACGACCCTTTTGTTTAAGTGATAAAAAATATAGTTAAACAAATTATAAATTACCCGGGAAGCTCAACGGATCGATGGAAAAAGCATTTTTCCCGGTTTATTTGGTCCTGGCCTTCCCGAATTTGTAACTTCCGGCTATGAGGATGTTTTTTTATCGGGTTTTAAGCCTGGTGGCATTTCTCCTGGCTCCCGGGCTTTACGCTCAAACAGAAGTTTCGTGGGTGGGTGCGCTGCCGGAGTTGATTCAGGAAAGTTCGGGCCTTTTGCTGGTAGGGGACCGGTTTGTAACCCATAACGATTCCGGAAACAGCCCGGAACTCTTTGTGCTGGATACAACTTCCCTGGAAGTGGTGCGGCGGGTTTGGGTCGTGAATGCGGAAAACACCGATTGGGAAGACCTGGCCCAGGACGCTTCCTATATTTATATCGGGGACATAGGAAACAACCTCGGAAACCGAAGGGATCTGAAGGTTCTGCGGATATCGAAAGAAGCGTTTCTACGTTCCGATAGGGTGGAAGCCGCGGTCATTTCATTTTCGTATGAAGACCAAACCGAATTTGCGGGGTTCCAGAATAGCGATTGGGATGCAGAAGCCCTGCTAGCCGGGCCTGATTCCCTTTGGGTATTAACAAAGCAGTGGCAGGGTGAAGGCACAGTGGCGTATGGTTTTCCAAAAGAACCAGGAGATTATCGTGCCCGCCGAACTGCTGAATATCCGGCTGGGGGGTTGATTACCGGGGCCAGCCCCATTCCTGGAGAAAAGGCATTCCTGCTTTTGGGATACAGTTCCCAGTTACAGCCGTTCCTCCTGAAGGTTTTTTCGGAATATCCGGTTTCCGGACAGGCTGCCCAAGCCCGGAAAATTCGAATCGATATCCCCTTTGCCCAGGCAGAAGGGATTACGGTAAGTACAAGCGGAGAACTTTTCCTGAGTACCGAGTCATTTTCCAACGGACTCTTTTCGCTCCCGGCGGGGATCTTCCGCTACGTACCTGCCACGGTTTCGGACGGTGTTCCAGGACCAGAAGACCAGGGGGGGCATGGGGAACCTGAGGTTAAAGGCAGTGGAAAATTGGTGCTTTATCAGCCCCGGGGAACGGAGAAACTCCAATATCGGGTTTCCGGAAAAACGACCATCCTGGCCAGGGCCATCTTCGATTTGGCGGGTCGCCGGATTCGTTTTGAGGAGGGAACTGAGGCCCTTCCCCGCGAAATAGATGTTTCAGGGCTTCGAAATGCGGTTTACTACCTTACGTTATACCTTCCGAATCAACGTCTTACAAAGCCATTCCTTCGGCTGTAGAAGGGGCTGTCAGCCCTTTTATTTAAGGTTTTTTTAACAGTGGGAGCGCCCCATTCTCAGTAGCTTTGAGAGAACGCTAAAATTCCATGAGCCATGAAAAAAATTACCTTATTCTTTCTGTCGGTTTTTACCGGTTTTCTGGGACTTGCCCAGATAGAAACACCTGCACCCAGTCCTACGTCCACCATCCAGCAAATGGTGGGGTTGACCGAAGTTACAGTTAAATATTCCCGGCCATCCATGAGGGGCCGGACGGTTTTTGGGGATTTGGTCCCGTTTGGCAAAATCTGGCGAACCGGAGCCAATGCCAACACTACGGTTACCTTCAGCGAAGAGGTCACCATAGCAGGTCAGACCCTGAAGGCAGGCACCTATGCCATTTATACAAAACCCGCAAGTGATTACTGGGAAGTGTATTTTTATACAGATTCGAATAACTGGGGTACCCCTCAGCAGTGGGATGACACAAAAGTGGCCGCTACCGTGCGGGTTCCTGCCCGGCAGACTTCCTGGCCTGTGGAAACGTTTACGATTTCCATTGACAATATTTCCAACAACGGTGCCGGCCTGGCAATGTACTGGGAGAAGACCTCCGTCGAAGTCCCCTTTGAAGTGCCTACAAAGGACCAGGCCATGGAGAGTATCAAGCGCGTTATGGAGGGTCCCTCCGCAAATGATTATTTCTCAGCCGCATCCTACTACTACCAGGAAGGGCTGGACATGAGCACGGCCAAGGTATGGGCTGACAAGGCAGTCGCCATGAATCCGGAAGCTTTCTGGATGTCCCGTCTGCAATCGCTGATCTACGCCAAACTGGGTGATACCAAAGGGGCGATCGAAGCCGCTAAAAAGTCGCTGGCAGCAGCTCAAAAGGCCGGAAACGCCGATTACGTCAAGATGAACCAGGATTCCCTTAAAGAGTGGGGAGCCATGTAGGCATTTGGGCATACGAAAGAAAACCCGGGCCTTTGTGCCCGGGTTTTTTAGTTACAGGCGTACGGGAGGGTTGTTCAGCATCCGGTCAAAACCTTCGAGTAAAAAGGCCAGCAGGATGACCAGGGTACATCCGAAGGCATTAAGCCACAGGTAGGTCATCCAGTCCTGGGACCAGGCAATGATGACCAGTATTTGTGTGATGACAGCTGCCACAAAAACGGAGTTGCCACGGACGTAACGGAAAAAGAAGGCAAGCAGAAAAATACCCAGTACATTCCCGTAGAATATGGATCCAATGATATTGACAAGCTGGATCAGATTGTCAAAAAGACTGGCCACACAGGCCACCAGGATCGCAATAACGCCCCACATCAGGGTGAACAGGCGGGAGACCTTTACATAGTATTTTGGTTCCCGATCCTCTTTCTTATTCCGCTTGTATAAATCCAGGGCGGTAATCGTGCCAAGGGCATTCAGCTCAGAAGCCGTTGAGGACATGGCGGCCGACAGGATTACGGCCAGCAAGAGGCCAATCAGCCCGCGCGGCAGGAAATTCAGGATAAAGTGAATAAATACGTAATCCTTGTCATTGGTTTCCACCACGGGGTCCGCCTGTTGGATTAGTTCCCGGGCTGCTTCCCGGTTGTTCCGTTCTTTTTGGTTGATAGTCAGGATGCGCTCCCTGGCACCAACCGTGGCGTTGTATTCCTTCAAATCCAGGGCATCGGCAAAAGCATCCTGTGCTATTTTCTTGTCCTTTTCCAGTTCCCTGTGGGCCATTTCCAGCTGCTGGTAATCCTCTGACAATTCGGATTCCAAAACGGCGGTTGTAGCGGCCGGATTAAAATTAAGGGGTGATTTATCGGATGCGGAAGACCGTGTGAACCAGGCC
>CBDUBB010000202.1:0-4887 GCA_965365265.1 uncultured Flavobacteriaceae bacterium | reverse complement strand
CGCCCGGGCCCGGGCCATCGAGAATGAATGCTACGTGGCTATCGCGGGCAGTGTGGGCAACCTTCCCAAGGTCCATAACATGGACATACAGTTTGCCCAGTCCGTGGTTTTTACCCCTTGTGATTTTGCCTTTCCCACCGATGGTGTAAAAGCTCAGGCCACCCCGAATACGGAGATGATTCTTATTGCCGATGTAGATTTAGACCTTTTAAGGGAGCTGAATGAATTTGGCAGTGTCCGCAACCTGAAGGACCGCCGCACGGACCTGTTCCGTTTAAGTAGAACCCCCAAACCAGACCAATGATGCAAAAACCACCTCTCAATTTGTACCGTTTCCTTGTCCTTTGCCTGACGGGCACTTTTTTTATTTTCGGGTGCTCAGATAAACCCCGGTATGACCTGGTGATTGAAGAAGTTGGATTTTTTGATGGTGCTAAGGACCACGGCAGGGTCAGCCTGGGTTTAAGGAGTGATTTCCTGGCTGTGGTCAGCAGGGAAAAACTGCACGGGGACTCCGTGATCAGCGGGCAGGGGAAATACGTTATTCCCGGGCTGGTAAACAGCCATACCCATATCTGGACCACAGAGCAGTTAAGGGAGGGTTATGCCCATGGGATCCTGGCCAATATAGGCCTTCATGCCAGCAACCTGGAGCGGGACCGGAACATAAAGGATACCAGCCACCTCCCCGGGTATCCGCATTACTATACTTCCGGGTTCGCTGCAACCGTTCCCCAGGGACATCCCACGCAGGTCAGTTCCTTTCCCATAGAAACTATTAACGACTCTGTCTCTACCCGGGATTTTGTAAGAAACCGAATCCGTGAAGGGGCAGACCTGATCAAAATTATCCACGAGGACAATGAATTCTTTGGAATGCCTCCCCTGCCCACGCTCCCGTATGATTCGGTGGCGGCATTGATCCGGCATGCAAATGAAAATGGGTTGAAGGCTGTGGTCCATATCGGAAGACTGGAGGAGTTGCTTCGAATCGCAGAAGACAAACCTAGCGGTTTTGTGCACCTTTGGAACTATAAAATGGATTCCGGACTTACGGAGGACCGATTGAAGAAAATTGCCGGTAGTGGAGCTTTTATAGTGCCTACGGCCCTCCTTCAGGAGCGGGGTGAGGAATTGCTGGAGCAGGAGGGGGGATTCCGCCTTCAGTGGATGCGTGAAAACTTTTTGGATATCGGTTCCACCAAAGAAGCGATCAGGAAGTTACATGACAGCGGCGTTGTCATCGTCGCCGGCACGGAACCTTAATCTGAACTGGGGTGACGATTTGTTGGAGGAACTCCGAATCTACCGGGAAGCGGGCCTGTCCAACCTGGAGGTGCTAAAGACGGCCACCGGGAATGCCGCCGATGCCTGGGAGATCCCCGTGGGAAGGATGAAAGAAGGCGACAAACTTAATATGGTGCTTTTGGAGGGCAATCCCCTGGAGGACCTTCAGGCCCTTAGGAATGTCATTCGGATCTGGAAAAGCGAAACCGGGGATGGGCTTTAAAATCGACTTTCTGGATCACGTGGCTATCCGTGTCCGCGATATGGAGGTCTCGGCGGCCTGGTACGAAAAGGTCCTGGGACTGAAGCGATATCAATTGCCGCAGTGGGGGGACTATCCTATCTTTATGCTGGCAGGAACCTCGGGGATAGCCCTGTTTCCGGCAAACCCACAAGATCCGGAAGTGGATCCAACCTCCCGCAATGTAAAGATCGATCATTTTGCCTTCAATGTGGGGCGGGAAGCTTTTGAGCTGGCACAGCGCCACTACGAATCTCTCGGGCAGGAGTTTGAATTCCAGGATCACCATTATTTTCATTCCATCTACACAAAAGATCCGGATGGGCATACTGTGGAACTGACCACCCTTTTGGTGGATTCGGAGAAGTTTTACAAAGACTGACAGGTTTGGCGTACTTTTGTCCAAAATCAAGGGCATGTCAGAATTGGAGAAAGCTGCTGAAATTATACGGAACGGGGGAGTTGTAGCCTTCCCGACAGAAACCGTATACGGCCTGGGAGCCGATGCCCGGAACCCCATGGCTGTTGCCCGGATCTTTGAATTGAAGGAGCGCCCGTACTTTGACCCTTTGATCGTCCATATAGCAGATTTAGCACAACTCAAGGAGCTTACTTCCCTGAGGGATCCCCGTGTCTATGAACTGGCGGAGGCTTTCTGGCCCGGGCCCCTGACTATGGTCCTTCCCAAATCTGATCTCGTACCGGACATCGTAACTTCCGGTCTTCCCACGGTGGGGGTAAGGATGCCGGACCACCCCATGGCCCTGGAATTGATCCGAAAGGCAGGATGTCCCCTGGCAGCGCCCAGTGCCAATAAATTTGGGAAGGTAAGCCCCACGGAGCCCTGGCATGTCAGCAAACACCTGCCCGATGTGGACATGATACTGGATGGAGGCAAGACTCGGGTGGGGATTGAATCCACGGTCATAGCCCTGCGTCCTGATGGATTTCAGTTATTGCGCCCCGGAGCCGTAACCAGGGATGACCTGGACCGCATATTGCCCGAATCTTTTGATATCCCGCAGATGGCAGACCCCGAGGCACCCGGAATGCTCGCCTCCCATTACAGTCCGTCCAAACCCTTCTTCCTGTATTCACCCGATCTACTATTGTCCACTGATCCATCTGAAAGTGGGTATATTGGTTTTCGGGGCGCCCCCCCCGCCGCCTTTAAGGAGGTTAAAATCCTGTCTGAGGAGGGAGACCTGAAGGAATATGCCACCCGGATCTTTGGAGCCATGCACGAAATGGAAGCCTCAGATGTGCAATCAATAGTAGTGGAGCCCGTCCCTGAAAAAGGGATAGGCGTGGCAATTATGGACAGGCTGCGTAAAGCTGCCCATGACTGGAAATCGGAAGAAGGGGAATAGGTTGGCCTCTAATCGAAGGAGACCGCTATGGTACCCCTCAAAAAAACCCTCCATTGGGAGGGTGTCTTTCTTTTCGGGACCTGATACTACAGGTTGTATTGAAGATAACTCCGGAAAAAATAAGCTGCTAGACGATTCCTAAAAGTGCCAGGACCAGAGTGATCAGGACTGCCCCGAGAACCAGGATCAGTACAAATACCATAACTCTAAGGAAGCCGTTCAAAACCCGGGTTCCCATGGGTATATCTCGTTCCATTTTCAGATAGTTTCCTACAAGATACTAAAAATCTGGGGCAGTTCGGGAACAGCAGTCCTGAAATCGACCAACTTCTGGATAACCCCCACCACCTGCATGAACAGAAGACATCAGGTCTTTAAATCCACATGGAATTGAATGTGGAAGAACCCTGCTGATCAGTCCTTTGATCCCCGCGAAAGGGACCGGCTAAGGGCCTCAAGGGAGATACCCTTGGTCTCAGGCATCATGAAATGGACAAATAGCAACTGCAGGACCATCATCAGGGCAAAGAAGGCGAAAACCGGACCCGGCCCCACCAGACTGAAGAGGACCGGAATGGAGGACGGGATCAGCCATGCGAGAATCCAGTGCACCGAAGTGCCAAAGGCCTGCCCGGACCCCCTGAGGTGGTTCGGAAAGACCTCGGAAATAAATACCCAGATCACCGTTCCCTGTCCGATTGCGTGCGCCGCGATAAAGAGGAAAAGGAAAACTGGCACCATGATCCCGGTCCAGTTGAGTATAAAGGCGGCAGCGACAAGCCCTAGCGAAATGATATATCCAACAGATCCGATGTACATCAACTGCCTTCGTCCAAGGCGGTCAATAAGGTAAATACCCAGGAGGGTAAATACCAGATTGGTAAACCCGATCCCAATGCTGCTTAGCAGGGCCGTACTCTCCCCGAGGCCGGCTGCCTCAAAAATCCGTGGGGCGTAATAAAGGAAGGCATTGATGCCTGAAAGCTGGTTGAAAAACGCGATGAGGAAGGCGAGAATCAGTGGAAACCGGTATTTTTTCAGGAATATATGTTCCCCATGCCCTTTAGGGGGTTCGGACTGCATCATATCCTTGTGAAGTTGTGTGACCGTAAGCTCTGAACCCAGTCGTTCAAGCACTTTTCCGGCTTCTTCTTCCTGACCCCTTGTCATTAACCAGCGCGGGCTCTTGGGAATTCCCAGGGCAAAGAGCGTATAGATGACAGCGGGAAAGGCCTCAACTCCCACCATCCATCGCCAGTCGTTGTCGCTGATCCCGTTGAGAAGGTAATTGGAAAAAAAAGCAATCAGGATCCCAAAGACAATGTTGAACTGATAGAGCCCCACCAGGCGTCCCCGCTGGTGGGCAGGGGCGATCTCCGAGATATAGGCCGGAGCAGCCACCGTGGAAGCCCCGATTCCAAGCCCTCCTAAAAAACGGAAGATCCCAAAGGTAACCGGGTCATTGGAAAGTGCCGACCCAATGGCGGAGAGGGAATATAGAACCCCGATCCAGAACAATGTTTTTTTCCGGCCCAGCCTGTTGGTCGGAATCCCTCCAAACATGGCACCGATCACGGTTCCGAAAAGTGCCATTCCGATAACCACTGTTCCGTGGAAGGCATCTGAGGTATCCCATAGGGCCTGAAGCTTCTTTTCTGCACCGCTGATCACGACAGTGTCAAAACCAAAGAGAAACCCGGCGAGGGCAGCGATCAGCGAGATTCTAAATATTTTGGAATTCATTGGGGAGGAATTTGGATACCGGTTTAAAGCTAGTTAAAAAATCCATTGGTCGGATTTCGGCTCAGGAGAGGAACCGGCGGATACCGGCCAGAATCCGGTTGCTGGCACCCTTGTTATTTTCGATATAGGCCGTGTTCAGCTTCCCTAATTCCAGGCGGAGGTTGGGATTGCCCATAAGCTCACCTGCCTCAGTGGCAAGATCCGTTTTGTTTTCCACCACCCGAATTCCACCGGCAGAAACCAATT
>CBDUBB010000201.1:0-4891 GCA_965365265.1 uncultured Flavobacteriaceae bacterium | reverse complement strand
ATTTCAATACGGTATACGGGCATTGGCAGAGGGAGGAAATGATCCCTTCATCCCCCTGGCTTGCATGCAACTGCTGAAAGGGGATTCCATTGATCTCAATGGCTTCCAGGGATCCCGGTGTTAGCGTATTGACCGGAAAGGCCTCACCCGACTGGGAAAAGACCTGGCCAAAAACAGCCACACTCATTAGTAGGGCCAGGTAAGGCATCCGGAATTGAAAAAGGTTCGGTTTCAACACAATACTACTTAAACGCTGGAATTCCTCAATTCGTCTTCCTATTTTTTCTTAAAAAGGCCTCTGAGGTCCGGATTGTAGAAGAAAGCCACCTGCAGACGATCGAAATTGGTCTCTCGGAAATGATTTTTCAAATAGCCGAGTTGCAGGCTGCTGTTTTCGGTAATACGCACCCCCAGGGCTGCATAGAGACGATTTTGGTCGAAAGGCTGGTTCTGAAGGTTGATGAAGATTTCATCGTAAAAGTTCAGGAAAAAGGTATTTGTTAAGGGTAGGGTGACTTGCAGACGGTATCGTGCCCGGTGTTGGGTGTCTGAAACCCCTTCGAAATCCAGGAAGCGCTGTTCGAGCCGGTACCGGTGCTCAAAACGGAATTCCCATACCTCGTTGTAGAGGAGAAACTGCTCGAAGATACGATGCTCCTTAATGTCGTTGAGCAGGTCTTCTGAATCTGAAAAGGTGGGATCCGTGTCGATGTAGGCATATCCCAGGGTAGCGATGGCCTTTTCACTGATGTGGTAGTTGACCCCGGTACGAAGCAGCAACTGGTTGAAGTTCGAAAGCGTCTCATAATACCTGAACTGGGCTTCGGTATGGATGCTTAGCCGATCAGAAACCCGGTTCATCCCGAAATACTGGTACCAGGCCCCCCATTGGTCCTCTCCGGTCTCCTGGGCCATAAGGTTAGAACCTCCTGAAAGCAAGACAAATAACAATGCAAGAAGCCCTGCTTCTCGACGGAACACTGGTTTTAATTTCCTTGGATGCATCTTTTCAGTGGTTTATTCCGATTCCAGTTTGGATCCTTCCAGTACCTCGTCCCGGATGGGAGTGCCCGGATCCTTTTTCAGGTAGGTATCTAAAAAGTCAAGGACTTTACTGTATCCATTGATCTGATTCTCCTTTTTCAGGAATCCATGGCCCTCGTCCTCAAAGAGGACATACTCCACCGGGACCCCATTTTTGCGAACCCCCGCCACAATCTCGTCGGATTCCACCTGCAAAACGCGAGGGTCCTGGGAGCCCTGCAGCACGATCAGAGGCTTGGTGACCTGCTCGGTGTGGAACAGTGGCGAGATGGCCCTGAGGCGGACGGAGTCGGAGCTGTAAGGGTCTCCCATTTCGGTGTAGAGCGCCTTTCGACCCACTTCCCACCAGGAGGGAATGGACCTCAGGGTACGGATCCAGTTGGTAACTCCGAAAATGTTAACGCCTACATCAAATTCTTCAGGGGCAAAGGTCAGGGCGGCCATCGTCATGTACCCTCCGTACGAACCTCCGATGATCCCGATCTTATCTGCATCGATCACGTTTTGCTGCCCCAGCCAGTTTTTGCCGGCAATACAGTCCTTGAGGTCCTTGTCCCCGTGATTTTGGTCATCCCCCTGGTAGAAGGTCTTCCCATAGCCTGTGCTGCCACGGTTGTTTACGGCCAGCACGGCATAGCCATGGTTGACCAGATACTGGATCAACGGGCTGAACCCCTGTCTGGATTGTCCCCCAGGTCCGCCGTGTACCCATACCAGGGCGGGTGCCGGATTTTCCTCGGACGCCTGGTGGGGCTGGTAATAGATGGCCGGGATCTCCAGGCCGTCAAAGGAAGGAAAACGAACTACTTCGGCCCTGACCAGATGTTCCTGGGTAATTTCGGGGTTGAGGACATCGGAAAGCTGTTGGACTTCTCCGGAGGCCAGGTCTACCACGTACAGGTTGGACGGACTGTCGGAGTCCCCGGCGAAAAAACGCATTTTGGATTCATCCCTGGAGAACCCAACACTGGTGATATTCATTCCTTTCAGGGCTTGCAGTTCAAGAGGTTTTCCCGAAGCGACCACTTCGATTTCGATCGTGTTCTTCGCATCCTCATTGACGGTAGTCACCCGGTAGGTGCCTTTTTCCGTATAGTAACTTCCCCAAATATCCCAATCGCGCTCCATCACCTTGGTCCGCTCACCGGTTTCCAAATTGTATTCCATCAGGTAGGCAAATTCGGAGCCTTCATCTGTCGTATACAGCAACCGGCTGTCATCGGGTGTAAAATCCTGGTCTGAATTTGCAGCCGGGTTTTCGTTGATCTTGGTCATCTTCCCTGTACTTAGATCCAACAGGAAAAGATCTACCTCATCTCTGGAAACAGGCTTGCTGAGGGCCAGATATCTTTCATTGTGGGAAAGCGAGCCGATGCCATACCCCTCTGTGTTCTCGTAGAGCATTTCAGGTTCCAGGGTCTCCAGGTCTATTTTGTAGAGGTCGCTGTATCTGGGGTCTCTTCTGTTAGAGGCGACGTAAAATGCCTTCTCGTCTACGGACCACCCCTGGAACAAGGCACGCGCCCCTTCCCAGGGGGTAAGATCCCTGTGGGTTCCGTCTTCTTCCAACATATAGATGTGGTAGATCTCGTCCCCGTTGTTATCCATCCTGAAGAGCTTCCGCTCGTCTTGTGGAAAATAGGAGATTACAAAGACCGAAGAACTGTCTGAGGCAGTCACCGGAGTGAATTCCCCCCCTTCTGCGGGTACCGTATACAGGTTGTAGATACCGGAGCGATTGCTGTGGACCAGTACTTTTGATTTGTCAGGGGAGAAGCTTCCCCCTCCGACATTTTCATTGTCCATCATCTGCTCGATGGTGTAGGACTGCAGGGTTTCCGCTAGGGTAGGCTCCTTGGCCTCCTGTTTACAGCTAAGCAGTGCCAGGGCCAGCCCCGTGGCCAGTATGAGTTTTCTCATAGTTATTTGTGTTTTTGAGGCTTATTCCAGCCTCAGGGTTTTAATTTCTTTAAATGGTGACAGGTCCAGGCCTTCCATGGCTTCCTGATACGCCTTCCAGCGGTTGGCAAAGAAGGCATTGGTACCCGAAAGTGCTTTTTTCAGGTCGGCTTCGGCATATTGCAGGAGGCGCTCCTCTGTTTCGGTCATTCCCGCAGGACGGCTTCCCACATACCTGTAGGCGTTCGAAATCCGTTCTGTCACGGTCATTTCAGGGTTTCGGGTGATTCCCTGCCGTTTGTCTTCCTTGCCCAGGTATACGGCCACCAGCGAATCGATCTCCTTGGAAATCTCACGGGAGGCCTCTATCTGCTCTTTAAACTTTTCCTTATCCATATCCTTCAGGTCTTTCTGATACTGGGAGGCTATTTTTTTGCTTTCCAAAAGCTGTTTTACCGCGTCTGCGGCCGCCTGCATATACCCGTCCAGCTTTTTGGTAGTGGCATATCGGGCTTCCAGGGCCTGAGGGTCGATCTTCAATCTCGGATCCGTTTGGACCGTAACCGTGGTTTCATCCACGGCTTCTCCAAGTTCAATCACAACACGATAAGAACCCGGCTTCACGGTAACTCCACCCCGTTCGCGGTTTCGGCTGCGAAGTGCGCGGGAGGGACGGTCCGGCCCGGCCTCATCCAGCTGCCAGTACACCCGGTGGAACCCGGCGGAATCCGGGGTTTTGTATTTCAGGGTTCGGATAAGCCGGTCCCCGTCGTATACCCTGAGGAAGACGGTATCCTTTGTTTTATTCTTAGCCTCTTCAACCTGGGTGGTGTCGCCTTCCTCCTCTTTGCCTTCCGAAGGGGTCTTGGCGTCCTTCCTTTCTTTGTTGCCCTCTTTCAGGTAGTAGGTGATCATGGCGCCTTCTTTCCGGTTTTCCCCATTGAACAGGGCATCGGCTCCAAACCTGCTCCCGCTGGGCTGTTGATAGGCAGCCAGATAGGCTGTGGGGGTTGGGAACAGGCTGATCTCCCTGCCCAGGATCCCCTGATCCCCGGCGATGGCCCGTAGCGGCCTGATATCGTCCAGTACCCAGAAGGCACGCCCAAAGGTACCGATCACCAGGTCGTGTTCACGCGGGTGAATCACCAGGTCCTTGGTGGAAACCGTTGGGAACCCGTGGGTCCATTTTTGCCATGAGTTCCCGGCGTCCATGGAAAAATACAGCCCGTCATCTGTTCCGAGGAACATCAGGTTCGGGTTTTCCGGATCTTCCAGGATGGATAGCGTGTAGCCGGCTACATCCTCCGCATCCACGATGCGCTCCCATGTCTTACCGTAGTTGCGCGTACGCCAGGCAAAGGGGGTATAGTTGTAGCGGCGGTAATCATTCGCCACCAGCAGGGCTTCCCCCTTGTTGCGCACAGAAGCCTTTATTTGAGTTATCCAGCTGCCCTTCGGCAACCCTTTGATATTCCCGGTCACCTCGGTCCAGGTTTGGCCTCCGTTTTGAGTGATGTGAATCCGGCCATCGTCTGTACCTACCCATAGCATGTCTTTTTCCACCGGAGACGGTTCAATAACCAGGATGGTACAGTGGTTTTCGGCTCCTGTGGCATCCATGGTGAGCCCACCGCTGTCGCTTTGTTTTTGTTTTTCAGGGTCATTGGTGGTCAGGTCCGGGGAGATCACTTCCCAGGTGAGCCCTTTATCCGAACTCTTGTGGACGAACTGGCTTCCGAAATAAACGGTGCCGTTGTCAAAGGGATCCTGGCCAATGGCTGAATTCCAGTTGAAACGAAGGCGGGTGGTATCATCCGGGGCCGTGGGTCGCACGGTATAATCATTCCCTGTTTTCCAGTCGTACCTGCGGACAAATCCCTGCTGGCTCATGGCATATCCATACCGGGAATCATCCGGGTCGGGTACCACGTCGAACCCATCCCCAAAA
>CBDUBB010000200.1:0-4906 GCA_965365265.1 uncultured Flavobacteriaceae bacterium | reverse complement strand
TTTACCGCCACATTGGGGCCATAGCGTACTGCTTCCGTTCCAAAAGCCGGCCCGAGAATGCTCCCCAACAGGATGCCCAGCAAGGCTCCTGATGAAATGAACAAAAGGGTCACGAAGGAACCCCAAAAGCGTCCCATTACATACCCTCGTTTGGAAATGGGGTAACTGAACAGATAGGTGGCTGTTTTGTGTTCAAGGTCCCGGTAAAGGGGTACTCCCATTACCGCAGATGCGATCAGGATCCCAAAAATGGAAACCAGCAACAGGAGTTCTGCAATGACAATGGGGGCGTTGTGGAATACCTTTTCGGAAGCCGGCGTGTTCCCGAAGCCGATAAGCAACATGGGTACAATGGTCAGCAGGAGGAAGTAGACCCAGGTAGCCGGACGCCTGAACCTGTATTTAAGCTCGAAAAGAAAAATGTCTTTGAACATGGCTGCAGCTCTTATATGGTGATGGGATCAACTTTTTTTGAAATGATGCTGAAATAAACATCCTCAAGGTCCGAAGGCACGGGTTCAAATCCACTGCCGGGGCTGGTTTCGCTTTCAATACGAAGGCTCAGTTTCCCCTCGATGAGCTTGGTGGAGATGACCGTGAAGTCCTCCCGATACGCATTCAGGTCTGCTTTGTCGATGGCCTTCTGATAGATTTTACCGTCTACCATTTCGAGTCCTTCCCGGGGGGTTCCCTGCATCAGGACTTCCCCAGTGCAAATTATGGCCATCTTGGAGCAAAGGGTATTAACGTCTTCCACGATGTGGGTGGATAAGATGACAATGGTATTCTCCCCGATCTCAGAGAGCAGGTTGTAAAACCGGTTCCTCTCTGAAGGATCCAGCCCGGCAGTGGGTTCGTCCACAATGATCAGGCTCGGGCTGCCTACCAGTGCCTGGGCGATCCCGAAACGTTGACGCATTCCGCCGGAATAGGTACCAAGGGCTTTTTTCCGGTCCTTATAGAGGTTCACCCGGTGCAGGAGGGAATCTACCAGTTCCCTGCGTTCCTTCCGGTTCCCAATACCTTTCATCTGTGCAATGTGGTTGAGCATGGTTTCCGCGTTGATCCGGGGATAAAGGCCAAAATCCTGGGGCAGGTATCCCAGGCATTCCCGGATTGTCTGTTTGTCATGCAGCACATCGATCCCATCCAGGGTAATGCTTCCGGAATCGGCGTCCTGGAGGGTGGCAATAGTGCGCATCAGGGTGGATTTTCCCGCTCCATTCGGGCCCAGCAGGCCAAACATGCCCTGGGGGATGGTAAGGGAAACTTCCTTGAGGGCCTGAACACCATTGGAATAGGTTTTTGAAAGGTTGTTGACGATAAGTTCCATGAGAAGGGATTGCTTTAGTTGATAAGGAGGAGTATTTGCATTAAAGAGAAATGGTCATTCCCTTCGGAAGATACACAATAGATACAAATGTTCAGGTTGATACAACGTATTTGCCTGTTCTCTTTCGTCCAAAAATTTGCAATTCCCCGCTTGTCAGCTTCCTTCTTGTCACTATTCAGGCCTGCACTTCCCTTAAAATCCCTAAATTAACAACGCAAAGCTCTTTGAGACTCCATAAGGCTGTCTTTGGCGGTTAAAGAGGAGCCTTTTAAAAGTAAACCCTATGTACCGAAAAATAACCACCCTGCTAATTGGGATTGTGTTGACTGGCTGCTCGGAAGCCCCGAAAACAGATACCCCAGAAAAGGAACAAGCGCAAATGACATCCGCTTCTGAAGTTACATCCGTCCTCGGAAAAGCCTCCACCATTTATACCACGGCACACGAAACGGATTTGCGGCTTGCCCGAACCGGGAACCTCACTTTTGAGGCTGCCGGGCAACCCCTGGAAAACGAAGTTTCCGTATTTGTCAACCCCAACAAATCGTTTCAGACGTTGCTGGGAATCGGAGGGGCCATCACAGATGCCTCGGCTGAGGTCTTTGCGAAGTTGCCGCCCGATAAGCAAGCGGAGTTTTTGACAGCCTATTACGATAAGGACCGGGGTATTGGGTATTCTCTCTGCCGGACCCCGATCCACAGCTGTGATTTCAGCAGCGGGAGCTTCACCTATATCGAGGAGGGGGACAAGGCCTTGAAAACGTTCAGTATCGACCACGACCAAACCTATAAAATCCCCCTGATAAAGAAAGCGACGCAGGCGGCGGGAGGCAACCTGTTGCTCTATGCAAGCCCCTGGAGCCCTCCGGCATTCATGAAGGACAACAACAACATGCTCCAGGGCGGAAAGCTGTTACCCGAATATTTCGATTCCTGGGCTTTGTACTATGCCAAGTTCATAAAGGCCTATGAGGCTGAAGGAATGCCCATCTGGGGGATAACCATCCAGAACGAACCCATGGCGGTACAGCGGTGGGAATCCTGTATTTACACCGCTGAAGAGGAACGGGATTTCCTGAAGAATCATCTTGGGCCCACCCTTGAGCGGGAAGGATTGGGTGATAAGAAAATAGTTGTCTGGGATCATAACCGGGACCTGATCAACCACCGGGCAAACACCATTTTTGAGGACCCGGAGGCAGCCAAATATGCCTGGGGCATAGGCTTCCACTGGTATGAGACCTGGGCGGGGGGCGACCCCATGTTTTCAAACCTGGGCAACATTAAGGAATCCTTTCCCACCAAGAACCTTTTGTTTACGGAAGGATGCCAGGAGGGCTTCAGGGAGGACCGGTATCAGCACTGGCCGCATGCAGAGCGGTATGGACGCTCCATCATCAATGATTTCAACAACGGGACCGTTGGCTGGACAGACTGGAATATCCTCCTTGACCAACAGGGCGGGCCTAACCATGTTGGGAATTACTGTTTTGCACCTATTCACGGGGACACGGATGCCGGGGAATTAATCTACACCCCCACCTATTATTATATCGGGCACTTCTCAAAATTCATACGTCCGGGAGCGAAAAGGATCAGCACGGTGAGCAGCCGCAGCCACCTGCTGAGCACGACCTTCGTAAATGAAGACCAGAGCATGGTCAGTGTGGTGATGAACCAGAGCGATGCCCCTATTGATTATAAACTTTATGTGGGGGCAGACCAGGCCATTTCCGTGAATATTCCGGCCCATGCCATCCAAACGGTTGTCACAAGGCTGTGAAACGGGAGAAGGTCAGAAGTTTTGACGGCATTCCCCGGCCGGTCCCATTAATTGGACTGATAAGTGTGAAGGACCCTTACTCGGGGTTCAATTCCCCATCGATGATCTCCAGAATGCTGTCTATATAATTCAGCACCCCTTCTGATTGCGTATTGATCAAAGACAACCAGCTGATCACCGAGGCCAGGTGATTCTCAAATTCTTTCGCCTTTAGCAAGGTGTTAATACTTACGGGGCTTCCAGACATACCTATCTGGGTATTTACTTTATTCGGAGAAGCAAGCAAAATGGGGTCGATGACTTTGTTCCGGATCCGGGCGCTGATGATGTTCCGGTAATTGTAGTTCTGGTAGAGGAACGGCCTGAAATGGTTGTGGTTGTAGCTGTTGTACATATTTTCGTCCTCCTTGAAATCCTGGATCATGGCATTCCAGTGGGAAAGTTTGTCGTTCAGGGCCTCACTGCGCATCAGGGTCAGCTTGTCGGTGGAGGTCAGCTGGTTCTGTACTCCCTGGGAAGGATCAAAGGTATAGACGGGAAGTGCATTGGCCAGCAGGCTGTCTACCTGGATGCGGGATAAGGTTGCCGGCTGCTCATCCACATATTTCAGCAGTTCCCTGGCAGACTTAAGGGCCAGCGTCCGCATGGTGATCTTCTGGACCAGTTGCTTCCGGTTGTCCAGGAATTCGTTTTTCAATCTTCTCAGGAATACCTGGGCTTCTTCCTGTTCCTGCCGCTGGGTGTTCCAGGTATCGACCTGAAGTGCCAGTAGGATCCCAATGATCACTATGACGATCTCTCCAACCACATACAGCAGGTATTTGCTGTACCGTTTTGGACGGCCGGATTTTTTGGAAGGGGTTTCGTTCATCAGGCGGTAACGGATTTGGCGGAAGATGCGGAGCATTTGACCCGGTTCTAGTTCCTATCAAGATAGGGAAATAATCCGTTGACACAGAAACTCCTTCAAAGGCATGCCTGAATCAAAGGCCCCCACTGTTTTATAGGACCCTTTTATATGCTTCAGTTCTTCCACATAATTCCGAATGAGTATCGTGAGCTCTTTTTCCGGCATTTCATGGGGTTAGATAGTCCAGCAGGTACCGGTGTATATTTTTCAGAAGCCGTCTATGACGGAGTTGTTGGAAAAAGCGAGGGATTGGATGGATGTTACATTCTTCAGGATAGTGAATTTTAAAGGGAAATTTTTACCGTTTGTAGAGACACCTAAAAATTAACAAAATCCATGAAAGGTCCTTGTTTTCCGATATCTGTTCGACGAAATGCATTTTGTCTAAGAATGATTCTCTTTGATCCATTATCCATGAGGAAAACCGCATTTGGTACTTGGCTCCAGAATTAACCCGCAAATCTGTTCTAATGAAAACAGTTCTACTTATTAAGAATATTTACAGGGATGCCTTTCTGAACCTCGGTCATTTCCTTACGAAAAACTTCTTCAAAGTTTTTGCATGGTTCAGTTTCGTCATGTTTGCAGTGGTACTTTATGCCTTTGTATTCAGGGTGGTGACCGGTTTTCCGTTTGATTGATAATACTCTTTTGCGATACTTATATGAAAATGATTAAGAATATTGAGTTTACGGACCTTCTGAAAGCCATTGGAAGCGCAATGATATTCTACATGATTCTTTTGTTCTCCGTGTTGCTCTTTGGGATCTGACACAAGACAATTTCCTGTGCCATTGGCCTCCCTGGAAGGGGAGGCCTTTTTGTTTGGCTGTCGGGATAAAGCAGGGAAGGTTAATACTATTTAGAAGCCGATGTTTAC
>CBDUBB010000199.1:0-4932 GCA_965365265.1 uncultured Flavobacteriaceae bacterium | reverse complement strand
CGGAAGCTCGACGTTCTCGAGTGCATTGGTGGCGTACCCCAAGTTCTCCGGTTGGGCCATTCTCGGATTGGTCATCCTGGCAACCGTGATGGCGCCCATTTGGGAATTGCGTTCTTTCTGCCGTTATCTCTGTCCGGTAACGGGCTTTATTGCGCTCTATTCCAAATCGTCGAAGCTGGCCCTGCGGATTGCCACGTGCTCTGCAGCGGCAACACGGGCTTTGCGAAGCTCAAGCTCAGATTGGATGTCCGCGCTTTCGCTGCGGACGAGCTCTTCCTGACTGGAGCTGCCTGGCTGCCACTACCCGTTTTCTGATCGCTTCACTCGCCTCTCCCTTTCGGCTGGAAGAAATCTGGTCAAACGGAACGGGGCTGACTTCCATGTGGATGTCGATCCGGTCCAGCAGGGGGCCGGAAATCTTGCTGAGATACCGCTGCATTTCATTTCTCGAATTTGAAAATCCATGACTTTCCGGACTGAAATACCCCGACGGGCTCGGGTTCATGCTGGCAACCAGCATAAAGCTACTGGGATAAGTGATCGTGAACCTGGTTCTGGATATAGTGACTTCCCGGTCTTCCAAAGGCTGCCGCATCACCTCGAGTACATTTCGTTTAAACTCCGGCAACTCATCCAGGAACAACACCCCATTGTGGGCCAGGGAGATCTCCCCGGGCTGGGGATAGGATCCACCCCCGACCAGGGCTGTGTCAGAAATCGTATGGTGCGGGCTCCGGAAGGGGCGCTGTCGGATCAGCCCGCCACTGGAGGGGCCTGATGCCACGCTGTGGATCCGGGTGGTCTCCAGGGATTCCTCCAGGGTCATAGGGGGTAGAATACCAGGCAATCGTTTCGCAAGCATGGTCTTCCCGGATCCCGGGGGGCCGATAAGGAGGAGGTTATGCCCTCCCGCGGCAGCGATTTCCATACAGCGTTTTACGGTTTCCTGACCCCGCACGTCACTAAAGTCAGGCGCCTCTGTAACATCCGTTAAATACGGATTTGGATCAGGGCTCTTGATAGCCGGCAGGTCATCTTCCCCCCTGAAAAATGCAAGTACCTCGGAAAGCCGTTCTGCCCCCCGGACTTCCAGACCTTCCACCACAGCAGCTTCCGCAGCGTTACCCTGGGGTAACAAAATACCCTTAAAACCGCAATCCCTTGCATTCAGCGCCACGGAAAGGGCCCCTTTGACCGGTTTGAGCTGTCCGTCCAGGGAAAGCTCCCCCATAATGAGGTGTTTTTCCAACCGGTCCGTGGTTAGTTGTCCGGAAGCCACCAGGATCCCCAGTGCCAGGGGCAGGTCATAGGCCGCTCCTTCCTTCCGCAAGTCTGCCGGGGCCATGTTGATGGTAATTTTCTTCCCGGGGATCCGGAATCCGTTATTCAGCAATGCCGCTGCAATTCGGTAGTTGCTTTCACGGATGGCATTGTCCGGAAGTCCCACCAGATGATACCCTACGCCATTGTCAATATGTACTTCTATGGTTACGGGGATGGCCTCTATACCGTAAAGGGCGCTGCTGTGGACTTTGGCGAGCATAAAAGGTTTTGATGTCAGAATACCGCCGGACCCTGAAATTTCCTTTCACAGGATGGAAATAGGGCGATGGATCAAGGAATATATTGCGCGTGGTTTCGGAAGGTCCTCGAACGCATAGATAAATATGACTTAGGTCATTGCCTGGATACTGGAATTGCGCTATTTTTTGGTGATCGCCGTAAAACCGTTGAAATTCAAACGGATATGACTCCTAATTGGATTTGTCTGGCACGGTACTTCTAATCAACTCAGCATGAAACTAAAAAGGCTCTACCGGGAACTGGTCAGGCGAAATGTTTTCAGGGCTGTCTTAGCCTATCTGGCCGTGGCATGGGTCCTGATCGAATTCTCCTCGGTCGTGCTGCCCACTTTTGATGCTCCCCCATACCTCCTACAGGGGCTTATTTACCTGCTGGCCATTGGCCTGGTTTTCTGGACCATCTTTGCCTGGATGTACGACCTGACCCCAGACGGCTGGAAGAAAACCCCTGACTGGACCGACACAACGGAAACCCGGGAAGCCAACAGCCGTCGGCTGAACGCCGTAATTGCCGTTTCCGGAACTATAGCTCTCTTGTTGCTACTGGCCGGAAGTTTTTGGGCCGGATCCCGGTGGAACAGCGATAAAGAATTGGCCTATGAGCCGGCTTACCAGATTGCAGTTATACCCATAGAATCCGATACAACAGGCCTTGAAGAAGCAGAAGTTTTCCGGGATGGCCTCACACAGGAACTGATCCAGGCCCTTTCCGGGAATCGTTCCCTGATGGTACTCAATATGGGATCAACTAAATATTTTACGGCCGGATTGGTACCGGACAACTCATACCTTGCGTCCAACTCCCGGAACATTGATTACTTTATTTCCGGAAAGCTTGAAAAAAGGGAGAGTTTACTAAAAATAACCCTCGAACTCAGGAAAGATCTATTACAGGGCCCCATTTGGACGCAGGAATACCAGAGTGACCTGTCGGAGGTAAAGAAATTATGGGCTTCTGCAACAGCTGATATCCTGGATTTCATCGGGCTGGGATCTCCGGAAACGACGACCATCCAAAGGGAATTGCGCTCCATTCGCCCTGAAACTTATGAGTTGTACCTGAAGGGAAAGTACTATTTGAGCAAGTCCACCGTGGAAGACTGGCAGCGGGGGTTGGTCTATCTTCAGGAGGCGATTGACCGAAACCCGGCCGATCCGGATGCCTGGGCTGGTATGGCAGAAGGTTACGTCACCTGGGGCCACAGCCTGATGCCTCCTGCAGATGTATTCCCCAAGGCACTTGCCGCTTCCAAAAGGGCCATTCAACTGGATTCGGCCAATGCCGAAGGGTGGGCCGCCCTCTCCCATTACCACACCTATTGGGGTTGGGACTGGACCCTGGCCGAATACGCTTTTAATAAGGCGGATTCCCTGAACCCTAATATGGCCTACAACCACTACCACCGGTCCTGGTATCTGGCCCTGTTCGGCAAAATGAATGAAGCCATAGCTGAACACAAACGGGCCCAGGAACTCGATCCCTTCACCCCCCTCCACACGGTTTGGATGGCCGAGCTCTATCTCTGGGTGGGCGAATACGACCTGGCCCTGGCTGAACTTGAAAAGGTGTTCGAAATGAACACCGGAGGGAATGCCCTTGCCCTGGTCTTAAAGGGCAAAGTGCTCGCAGACATGGGAAAAGTGGCAGAAGGCCTTGAATCTATGCGACAGGGGTGCGAAATAAACAAAGGCTGGTATATTTATTATGGTCCATATTTACTGAAATATGGTCGTGAAAAGGAAGCCCGTGAAGTCCTTGACGAACTAAAGAACTTTCCTGAAGCCCCATTTTTTAACCTGGCACTGGCATTCTGGTACAGCGAAGCCGGGGATATGGACAAGGCCTTCGAATACCTGCGCAAGGGGAAACGACATGCATGGTACCCTTGGGGGATTCGAATTTATATGGCAAATGAGCAATTTCGACAGGATCCACGCTATTACGAACTCCTGAGCGAGCTTAAACTGCCACCTCCCGGGCCGTTGCAGTATGACCCGGATGTGTAGGCAATGAAACGGGAGGGAAATTGGATGCCTGCCTTAATTTAAACCTTGGCTGGATGAAGCTCAAAAAATTCTACCGGGAACTGGTTCGCCGCAATGTTATAAGGGCTGTCTTAGCCTATCTGGCCGTGGCATGGGTCCTAATCGAATTCTCCTCTGTTGTGCTGCCCACTTTTGACGCCCCACCCTATCTGTTGCAGGGGATTATCTATTTCCTCTCAATAGGCCTTGTATTCTGGTCTGTTTTTGCCTGGATATACGACCTTACCCCGGAGGGATGGAAGAAAACCCCGGAATGGACAGATTCTACGGCAACCCGTCAGGCAAACACGCGCCGGCTCAATGCCGTGATTGCAGGTAGCGTGGTGACCGCCCTGCTGCTTTTACTGGCCGGTAGTTTTTGGGCAGGCTCCCGCTGGAACCAGAAAGAATCTTTAGTCTACAACCCCGTCTACCGCATCGCGGTGCTCCCTCTTCAGGTAGACAGCACCAGGGTCACAGATGCCTCTTCCTATCAAAATGGCATTACAGGGGAATTAATCGACTACCTTTCCAGATCCAGGTCCCTGATGGTCCTCAGCCAGGCTTCCACCGAGGTCTTTCAGGCAGGAATGGTACCCGGAAACCCATATCTGAAATCGACCTCAGAACAAATCGACTACTTTGTTTCCGGAACCCTGGAAATAATGGACAATACTCTGAATGTTTCAGTTGCCATCCACAAAAAACTGGAGCAGGAGCCATTCTGGAACCGGGATTACACATCAGACATTACAGATACCCGCCTACAGCTTCAGGCCATTTCAGGGGATATTGAAGAAGCCCTGGGCCTAAGGCCTGGAAGGAGGACGTCAGAATTTAAAAAAGAATTGACCTCAGTGCGGCCGGAAACCTTTGAACTCTACCTGAAAGGCAAATATTATCTGAGCCTGAACACGCTTGAGGATATGCGGCGTGTTCTCCTCGCGGGAGCCGAGAAGGTCAGCGTGAACTCCGGGGCGGTGAAGGACCCCGACATCATTCGCCAGGGGGCGGAGGCCTTCGGCAACCAGTGCGTCGTTCTCGGCATGGATGCCCTGCATGTCGGGGTTTCGGATGCCACCCCCAGCGGGTACGAGGTCGTTATCCACGGCGGACGGGTCCGCACAGGCATGGACGCCCTGGAGTGGGCTCAACGCGCGGAATCCCTCGGCGCGGGGGAGATCTGCCTCAATTCCATCGATGCCGACGGGACCAAGGACGGCTACGAGCTGACCCTGACGGCACTGATTTCAGCAAACGTCGATGTCCCGGTAATCGCTTCCGGAGGGGCCGGCAAACCGGAGCATCTGTGCGATGTCCTGAC
>CBDUBB010000198.1:0-4948 GCA_965365265.1 uncultured Flavobacteriaceae bacterium | reverse complement strand
TATTCAAATTGACGATGAACTTCAAAAGGGATGATCTCAAAACTTTCGAATATACGCCTGAGAGGATCTAATCAACCAACTTTGTAAATGCTCCGCTTCTTCCGCCAAATCCGTCAAAGACTCCTCACTGAAAACAGGTTCAGCAAATACCTGCTGTATGCGGTAGGGGAGATCTTGCTGGTAGTGATTGGGATTTTGATCGCCCTGCAGGTGGATACCTGGCGGGAGGAACAGAAATCAAGTATCTATGAACGTAGCATCCTAAAGGAAATCCGTAACAGTCTTCTACAGGGCATCCCTGACAGCGAAGCCATCCGTAAAAGGGCCCGCAGCACCAGAGAAGGGGCTATTCGGATAACGGAGTATCTCAATGGCTCTACTTTGTCTGAGGACTCCCTGTATGTGTTGATCGAACGGCTCAGGTTCCGAAGGATCTACAATTACAATTCAGGTCCATACGAATCCCTGAAATCAGCAGGTATTGAAAGAATCTCCAATGATTCCCTGAGATTTGAGCTAATCGCTTTATATGACGATCTGTTCCCGGCAGCGGACCAACTTATCAATGAGGTTTTGCGGGAACGAATCACGGATAGCGAGGTGAGGTTCCGGGAACTCTTCCCACCAACCGGCCTGGACCTGAATTCTCGGGGCAACCTGGAATACCGCATCAGCCTGGGAGAGGAGACCCTGCACTCACCCAAGTTCCGGCAGTTTGTACTGGAAGCATCGGTAAACGGCCAACTGATGGAGGGGATGATGGCCGAACTTATCATGCGGATGGAGCGGGTTAGTGCCCTGATCGACAATGAATTGAAATATCCCTGATATGCTCCACTTTTTCCGTAGTATTCGTCAACGCCTGCTCACTGCCAACCGTGACTGCCAACTTTCAAGCGCAGTGGCTGGGGTTGGCTTCGCTTCAATCAGAGGATTCATAAAGGAAGTAAGGTTCTTACGTTGACCCTTAAACCTGCATCATTCAGAAGATGATTTTTAATGATTTACCGCGCTAAAATACCCGCTTTTATCCCCGCTTCTAATGTATAACTATCCCCTACAGACCCGACAACGGCATCCCCGCGATTCAGACCCAGGGATTCCTTTATGGAGTACAGTGCATTGATTCCCGTACAATGGGATCCAATTATTTTCGAAACCCCAAATTCCTTTAGTTTGCCAGCCGTCCAGCTTAATTGCTTATCTGATGCCCGGACTAAGTGAAATCCGCCGATAATAGCAAAAACCTCTTCTTCGTCAATGTTTGCACGAATGTGTTCCAGGGTATTTATCAGACCGGCATGCCCACATCCTGAAATCAAAACAAAACCGTCTTTAGTATCAATCGCCAAAGACTGATCTTCGGGTATCGTATCTTCTACAGTGCCACTCTCCGTTTCAATTTTGCCGTTTCCGGACCAATTTCGCTCATCATGTATTCTCGGTATTGGGCCTGTAATCCAGACCCCTGGGTATAATTCGTGCGGCTTCGAATAGACAATAAACTCGACGTTATCTGCTTTCAACGTTTCTTTTGTCGCCAAAATGGTGTTGTCGGAATTCACTCTTTTGCTGAATATGCCTTCTCCCACATGAATTCTTTTAAGGGCATTGGGGTTGTGTTTTTTTAGCTCTCTTCTCAATGTGAGAAGCCCACCCGTATGATCCCAGTGATTATGGCTTAAAAAGACGTCTTCGACATCAGATAAATCAATACCCAATTCCTTCGCATTATTTAAAACTGTCTCTGGTCGGCTGCCTGTATCGAATAGTATTTTCTTTCCATCTACCTCTATTAAGGCCGAATATCCCCATTCTCCAACGCCTTTCCCGTTTACCAACATGGTTGACAAGGTGGTTACCTTTAGTTGGGAAACGGGCTGACTTTCCTGCTGCCCTATGAGTATAGAGCTATTCAGGATTATTAGGGTCAGGAGGATTTGATGTCTTATTATGGTCATATTGCAGTCCAATTGGTTCTGTATATATTTTTAGAAGCTAAATATAGTCCTTATCCCACGGACTTATACCAGATAAAGGCTGTTGCGGACCTTCTTTTCCCTTTTGGAAAACTACTTAAAAATTTGTTTTGCTAAACGAAGCGCACTCTGCCCAGTATCCCTAGTCTGCAGTCTGCAGTCCCAGTACGCAGTAATGTCTTGTAACCTTGAGTCCTGAAACGTGAACTTTACAACCTTGAACCTTGAACGGAGATATCCAAGACTATCTGCCAACTGCGACTGCCCACTGCCAACTTTCAAGACCAGTGGCTGGGGTTGGCTTCGCTCCGCTCACCCGACCCAGCCGTCCCATGCTGCACCCCGATAGCTATCGGGGCAAATACCCGCGCAGCCCCAGGCTGCTTGTTTTTTATTTCCTCCCCAAAGCTCAAGTAAACTTGGCTTTGCTCCGAAAATAAAAAAACCCGCCTTGCGGGGCGGGTTTTGCGCTTGATTGTGACCTGGCTGGGGCTCGAACCCAGGACCCTCTCCTTAAAAGGGAGATGCTCTACCAACTGAGCTACCAGGTCGTAAAAGTGCCGTTTGGCGGCTGCAAATATACGATCTTTGATTAATGAATCAAGTCCCCCGGTTTAGAAATTTCAGAATTCTCGAAAAAGCCGCATCTTTGGGCCCGTGAAATCTCAACAAAAGCCTATGTCAATTGTCCTGCTGGGGTATATGGGAAGCGGGAAATCCCTCCTGGGAAAGCAACTGGCTGCCCGTTTGGAATTGCCTTTTACCGACCTGGACACCCACATCGAATCCGAGGTGGGAATGCCCATCCCGGAGATCTTTGAAACCCGGGGCGAGCTCTTCTTTAGAAAGAAGGAGCACGAGCTGCTTAAAGCCCTGCTGGAGACCGGGGAGGCCCGGGTCCTGTCCCTGGGAGGGGGCACGCCGGCCTATGCGGGGAATATGGACCTGGTTACGGCGGCTACTCCCAACACGTTCTACCTGCAGCATTCGATTCCTTCATTGGTCGGCAGGCTTGAAAAGCAGCGGGAACAGCGGCCGCTGATCGCCCACCTTCCCGAGGGGGAACTCTATGACTTTATCGGCAAGCACCTCTTTGACAGGGTCCCTTTTTACTCCCGGGCCAGCCATACGATCTCCTGCGATGGCAAGTCTGCGGCTGAGATCCTTTCGGAAATCGAAGAAAAAATAAGGTAATCAGTCCAGGTAGACCCCGTAGTTTCGAGGGCTGAAGTCCACGCGGACGTGTTCTTCCATGGAGGTTGACAGGGAAAGCCCCTTAAAGTCTGCCTTTACCGGGAAGCGCTTGTAGTTTCGGTCCACCAGAACCGCCGTTTTTAAAATTTTAAGGGGGGTTTGCAGGAAGTGGTGGACCCCGTAGATCAAGGTGGCGCCTGATTTCAGGACATCATCGACCACCACAATGGAACGTCCCTGGTATTCCTCAGGCTTCAGGGAGGTTGTTACCCCGCTTACCAGGGGGTTGGATTTGTCCATTTTAACCCGGCACAGCAGGATCTCGGCCGGGCAGATCTTTTCAAGGGCCCGTTTGATCTTCCTGGCAAATTCGAGCCCGCCCCCTTCAATGCCGGCCAGCACGATCAGTTCCTCCTCCGCATTCGATTCGTAGATCTGGTAGGCGATGCGATTGATCTTGTGCAGGATCTGCTGGTGGGACAGGATTTGATGGTCCATGGACAACTTATTTCTTCTCAAAGATAAAAAAGAGTTCCCTTCCCGCCCTCGGGGGGATCGAATTTCTCGCCCTTTCCAGGGTATGGATTTTGAACAGGGGCTCAAAAAGCTGCCGGTACTCCTCCCGGGAACCCCCGAAAGGGGGACCGGCCTCGGTCAGGGGAAAGTCAAAAAGCAGGCCTGCCAGTTTTCCCCCTGGTTTCAGGAGGCTTGCCATTTTTTCTGCGTACCGGGGCCGAAGTTCAGGGGGGAGGGAGCAAAAAAAGGTATGCTCCAGGATCAGATCAAAAGGGCCCTCCCTGAATTCAAAGAAATCCGTTTCCTTAAGACGCGCTTCGGGGAATTCCGCAGGGAGTCGTTCCCGTAGCTTTTCAAGGGGGTAGGGGGCAATGTCCAGGACGGTGAGATCGCGAAACCCTTTTTGGTAAACGTACTCAGCCTCGTACCCCTTCCCGGCTCCCGGGATCAGGATTTTCAGGTCTTTCCTTCCCAGCTGGTCTACATAGGCCGCAACAGGGGGGCTTACCCCGCCGAGGTCCCAGCCTGTTTTTCGTTCCAGGTACCGTTGCTGCCAGTATTCCCTATTCAGATTCATCCAGGTAGTCGTCTAAGTCCCTCCGGTCCTTTTTGGTGGGCCGCCCCGTTCCCTTTTGGCGGTAGTATTCGCGAGAGGTCTGCATCATTTTAACCCGCTCCAGTTCTTCGGCCGGGGTAGTGTCCTGACGGTAGACCCCCACCCATTTGGCACCCATCCGCTGGGGCGGAATATCAAGTACTTTCAGGCTGAGGTTCATTTGATTTTTTCGGATCCATATTTCATCCATGGGCAATACTTCCCTCGAAGGTTTCACCACCTGCCCGCCAATGCGCACCATACCTTTTTTGCAGGCTTCCGTGGCCTGGTTCCGGGTTTTGAAATACCGGGTGCACCAGAGGTATTTGTCGATCCGCATGGGCCAATTCTTTGTTAACGGGTGCACAAAAATAGGGGAAAATTGTATCTTGCGCCCCTATAAGCGGAAGCCTATGTCTTGGAAGCGTATTAGCGGGATTTTCTTAACTATCGGTCTGCTGGCCGGATGCGGGAATGACGATGGAATCGATGTGGAAATCATCCCTCCCCGGGACCTCGCAGAGGTGGCAGCCGAAAATGAGGCAGAGCTTCGGGCATACCTGCAAACCCACTTCTACAATTACGAGGATTTCAGGAATCCGCCTGTGGATTTCGATTACAAAATCGTCCTGGACACCATTGCAGGTGATAATGCAGGAAAAAC
>CBDUBB010000197.1:0-4968 GCA_965365265.1 uncultured Flavobacteriaceae bacterium | reverse complement strand
GGATAGTAGAGTGGGAAGTTCACCCGCTCATCCAGGTCGATGGTTTCCCATACGGTCTTGGACCAGAGGATATCCCGGTCATCCACGTAGCCGTACTCCAGGGGGGCATCATTGTCTATGGACTTCTGCTCCTCAGTACGGATGCCGATTTCCTCCGGCTTCTTGGCGTTCAGGATGTTTGCCTGGGCCATTGCCGATAACGGAAGTATCGCTACCGCTCCGACCATAAAAATTCGTTTCCAATTCATTTGTTTAGGTTTCTTTAAATCCGGTGCAGCATTCCCTGACGGGGCAACTGCACCGGGTCTATTGATAAACACACTCTTAGTTCGTGATCTCCACAATAACCGGAGACACTTTCTTCAACTTATAGCTCTTGTTGTTGGTGATTTCCGCCTGGACATCAAAGATCTGTACCGCATCACCTCGCTTGGCACGCCTCAGGGCAGCTTTTGCCTTGCTATCCAGTTTGTTTCCGTTCACATTCACAGTGGGTTGTCCGGGGACTTTGAATTTAAATCCTTTTACCTGCAGGTTCAGGTCGAAATCAAAGTCTTCCAGTACGGCACCAACCGTGGAGATCTCCAGATTTTGCTTGGGCATTTTCACACTTCCCGTCTCACCCCGGACCGATCCGGTAGGACGCGGAATATCCTTGATACGGAATTCCGATTTGGTGGAAATTTTCTGCCCGTCAGGCAGGATTCCGGAGGCCGTAATGGTAACGTTGCGCCCGGTACCCGGGTTCATGACGTAATTGCTACCACTGCGCTTGCTAAGACCGGGGGCCGAAGCACTTACCTTGTTGTTCGGGATTCCAGGAATGGAGATGGTCATCGGGTTGGCTACCCCGCGGTAGACCACATTCATCTTATCCGCAGAAATCACAGCCGCATTCGGCTTGGAGATGGTGGAAAAGGAATTCTTTACGGGAACTTCTTTTTCCTGTCCGTCCTGCATGTAGATAAGCACCCCACTGATCTCGTGATCTCCGGGGTTCCCGGCACCGATCAGCATTTTTACGCCACCTTCCTGCAATTCGTAGTCCCTGCCTTCAGTCAGTTTCCTTCCGTCGAGGCTCAGGTCCGCACGCACAGGCTTGGCTGATTTATCCGTCTTACCGAGCACTATGCTACCATTGAATTTCTCTCCGGCATAGAAGGCAGATTTCTCAGCTTCCAGCAGGGTGGAGAAGTTAGCCAGGGAAATTTGCTCAGTGAGCTCTCCCTGCAGCATCGCCTTCAAAGCATCTTCCTCAGTGGCCTTGATATCTGCCTGCAATGCAGTCAGCTTGGTCAGAGAGGCAATCAGCGGAAAGCCTTCGTAGTGGTAATTGATCCAGTCTACTTTGGCTCCGTCGCGTCGTTGCACCTTGCCGTTGGCATCCCCGGTTTCAAAACGGGTTCTGGCCTCATCGGCAACATCCGGGAACTGTTCTCCCAGAATACCGAGTACCTGATCGCGGTAGCCGTTAAGGTGCTCCATGAACTTCTTGCCTTCGGGAGCGAGGTTATCGCCCTGGAAGAACTTCTGATCCAGATAGTCCGACTTGTCCATCACCTGATAATCCGTCGGGTCTTCGATCTCCGAGACCATGGATTGCTTCAGGTTCTCCAGATAGTCGTAATACTCCTGGGACAATTGCTTGATTTTCTGAGCATCCTGGTAGAGGGCAGCATATTTGGCCGCATCCTCGGATGCTTTGGTTTCCAGACCTTCGAGAAACGCCAAGTTGTTCTCGGTAGTCTTTTGGTTGGAAGCTTCCAGCTTTTCGTTCATAAGACCGAAGGCAGCCAGAACTTCCTTACTCATATTTAACGCCAGCATTGCGATGAAGATCAAATACATAAGATTGATCATCTTCTGACGTGGTGACAATTTTCCTGATGCCATTGTTTCTAATTAGTTGTTTAGTAGTTACTTAGATTTGGGAATTGCTCTGGGTCAACAACTGAATTAGTTCCTGGTCATTGCAGACAGCATACCTCCATATACTCCGTTCAGGGAGGACAGGTTGCTGGCAAGAGATTCCATTTGATCCTTGAGGGCTCCGGCATTCTGGACCACCTCTTCATTGATGGAGGCCTGACGGCTGGCACTCTCGAGCTGTACTTTATAAAGGCTGTTAAGCGACTCCATCTGAGCGGCTGCCTGAGACAGTTCTTCAGAATACTTCTTGGTGTGCTGGATCGCATCTGCTGTAGGGGCGATGCCTTTGGCAGCTCCTTCAAAATTGCGGATGCTCTCTCCAAGGCTGGTCATCAGCTCAGCATCTATATTTGCTTCTTTCATAAGCTCATCCAGCTTTTTGGAAAGCAGGCCTTCAGCTTCTTTTGCCTCGGCAGCTTCGTTTTTGCGTCCGCTGGTTGCAGCTCCGTTAAGTTCAGGGTAAACCAGTGACCAATCGTATTCATCTTCTACTGGTTCAAATGCACTGATTGCGAAAATAAGGGCCTCGGTAATCAGACCGATCGCCAGAAGAAGACCTCCGGTCAGGGGGCCGAATTCCCAGTGCAGGATTTTAAACAGGGCTCCGATAATTACCACCGAAGCACCCAGGCCATAGGCCATGTTAAAGAGCTTTTTTGTTGATTTAGACTGTGCCATAATTGAGGATTTAAATAGTTAAGTTTAAAGTTAAAAATTGTGAATTTGGTTATTGTCGATTTTGTATAGTATACCTGATCTATAGTATTACTGGGTGGAATCCTCTTCTCCCATGTAGTCCTGAACGGTCCTGAAACCGATATAGCTACGGGCGGAATCCTTGTATTCATAATCCCGGGTGCTCACCTGAAGGAAGTATGCCACATCCTTCCAGGATCCTCCGCGGATGATCTTCCTGTTGTTGTCCTTGGAATCCGCATTCGGGTTCATGGTAGACGCATACATATAGGATCCGGGATAGTAGCTGGAGCTGGTCCATTCTGCCACGTTACCGGCCATGTTATACAGGTTGAAATCATTGGGTTCATAGGATTTGGCCTCTACGGTATAGAGTGCGGCATCCGCAGCATAATCCCCGCGCTGGGGCTTGAAGTTCGCCATAAAGCATCCCGTGTCACTGATCACATAAGGTCCTCCCCAAGGGTAGGTACCCCCTTCAATACCACCCCTTGCAGCGTACTCCCACTCAGCCTCTGTGGGCAGGCGGAACTGGTTGACAAATTGCTTGCCACGGTCGCGCTGGTCGTCGTTTTTAAACTTCGTACGCCAGTGACAAAAGGCTTTAGCCTGAGACCAGGAAACACCTACCACCGGATAGTCGCTGTACGCGTCGTGCCAGAAGTAGTCGTTGTGCATGGGTTCATTATAGGAATATTCAAAGTCGCGGATCCAAACGGTGGTGTCCGGATAGATCTCGATTTCCTCCTGACGGATAAAATCGCGGCGACGTCCCTCCTTGGAGCGCGCAGCGGCTTCAATATCCATCCAGGTGTATTTGTATTTCAATTGCTTGACATCCAGGGTACGTTGCCCGTTGTAGGATTCCTCCTCGGGGAGATACATGGAATCCATGATCTCGGTGTAGTACTCATCCGGGTATTCCGATGTATCCCAGACCAGCTCTTCATCCTTGTTCAGCGCCCGGCCCTCGTAATAATCATCTCCGAATCCGGTATAGTTGTCGAGCATGTATTTGTCATAAACCGAAAGGTTTGCCGTGTCGGCATCCTTGAAGGCATAGAGTCCGATCCCGTCATCCTCGGGTGCAATCCCAAGCTCATCGGCCAGGATGGCGAGCTTGGTGCGAACCACAGAATCCTTCACCCACTCTACAAACTGACGGTACTCACTGTTGGTTATTTCGGTATCGTCCATATAAAAGGAACGGACCGTAACGGTCTTGGTAGGGGCATTTAGGGCATCTGCCATGTCTTCTTCACTCTTACCCATAATAAAGGCGCCCCTTGGAATGAGCTCCATCCCGTAGGGTTTCTCTGGGTGCCATTTCTTGCCCTGCACTCCGACCAGTTCACCCCTGGTCTTCGAACCACAGCTGCTGAGCAAAAAAACAAACGCTATAGATGATAACAATAGCTTTTTCATACGTTAGGTTAATTTCAATTAAGACTGAGAGTCAGTAATGTCAATGATTATTCACTAAAACTGAAAATTGAATAAATTATTGTACGAAACTGCCCGCCGGCCGTAAATAAATTTGGTTTAGTTAAAGCCCTTGCGGTACGCTTTAAACCACCGTTCCGGAATTTTTTGGTCGCAAGCGTCCAAATAGTCCTGCCCGGTGCATGGTAATAACGCGGGTGAATTTGATTTAGTATACAGGGCGGGAAGGTTTGGAACCTCTACCCACCACCGGCCCGTCAGGGCACTTTTGAAGAAGACCAGTTCCTCGGATTCACAGGGAACCAGGTATTTGGTGAAGTCGGGGTCCGATTCTGAAGGTCGCTCGGCTACCCGGAAATTATGCCCTTCCATGAAGTACCAGATCATCTGCGCGACCAGCTGGAAGGATTGCATGTTGTTTTCGATTTCAAAAATCCCGAAAAGGGAAATGGCATCGCTCATACCGGCGTACCGTGTAATGGCGCAAATTTCCCGCCCGGTAAACCCATTGGGGGAAAAGGAATCTGCCTGCCCCATCTCACTGGCCCGGACGGCCCGTGCATCCACACTGACCAAATGGGCATTCCTAAGGACGGGTTCCGCCAGGGAAATGTCAGGCGCAATTTCACCCAGGCGATACGCATCGAAAAAGAGGCGGTCCATCAGGTCGATTTCCTCCTGGGCATTGAAATAGGTCTGATATCCGATGTTGGAGAAATTGAACAGGTTATTCGGCTTGTCCGTAATGATCCTGCTCATGTAGGTGCCGGAGGAAATAAGTTCATCCTCCACCCCGAAATCAAAACGGGAATCGACAGAAACCAGGTTGATCATATCCCGGATTCCATCAAAGGCGCGGTAAGCCGGGCGACTATGAGACCGCCCACGATCACCAGGAGC
>CBDUBB010000196.1:0-5047 GCA_965365265.1 uncultured Flavobacteriaceae bacterium | reverse complement strand
TACACCCTCTTTTGCGGCATATCGACAGCAGGTGATGCCACCCTTATTGCCTCCGGGGGATCCAATGAGGGCCTTGGCGGCCGGATTGCCTTTCGGGACAGTTCGTCAGGCGGGGCGTCAAAAGTGATCCTAATGGGAAATGGAGAACTTGAGTTAGGCAGCCATAAAGGGCCTTTGACAATAGGGACCCTGGAGCTGACCGGTGGCATCATAAGTATGCAGGTGGGTGAGGACCCTACAAGCCTTCACCTGTCCGGGGGGTTGCTTCTTCTTTCAAACCAGGTGACATTTTTCTTCTGGAAGGACCATAAAGGTGGATTTGAATTCAATAAGGCTTATACCTTACTCAGGGCCCCGAACCTTTCGGATTTCAAAGCGGCACAATTCGTTGGCAACAGCCTGGACGGGGTTGGGCCGGTGTTCACCATCGTAGGAAGTGAACTCCAGGTTACTTTCAACAAGCCCTAAAGGGTGGTGGTAGATGGCTGGTCTTTAGCGGATTCCATGGATGGCCGCTCCGTGAGTACAACGGTAAAAGAAGCACAGGACCTTTCCCGGTCTATTCCTTTTGGTGTTGATCACTTCCTGCGCAGGACCCGGCCTCTCTGATGGGCCCCGGATGGTGCGGACCTATGAGAAAACCACCAGCCACCTTGAACAAGACAGCGGAACATTCTGGTTGAGAGTTTAAGGACAGCCTGGCTTTGGACGTTCGAACCGATGACATTGATACTTACTATAAGTCGCTCCTCGCAGCGAATATCGAAATACATCCCAATGGGGCTTTGGAATCGAAGCCCTGGGGGCAACGGGAATTTTCGCTTCTTGACCCTGACCATAACTTATTGACCTTTGGACAAAGCCTATAGGGTTGGAGTAGTGAAGCTTCGGATACGGCCATAGAGTTATTGGCACATAATTATCATTTTTGACTGGGGCAGAAACAAATCAAAAATGATGTAGTACTCTTTCGTTTTTACATTTCTTGTTGTTTGATGCTCCCGCCCGCGGATGAACAGCAGTCCCGCCAGAGAGAAGCCCACAACCGGAGTTGCACATCCATCAACCCTTACGAAAAACCGCTTTTATCGGAGTCTTGAGAACAGTCAGAAATCGCTTTAGAAAAGTGTATATCCTTCCTTTGGTTATTGGATCTGTCATCTTTGGTGAGCAAATTGGGAAAAGGTAAGGAACAATGACTTTTGAAAAAATGGGGAAACCCCCGCCCCCCCTAGCTCAAATTACGGATCTTCCCTGCAGAATGCTATCACTAAACTTCGTCGGCCCCTGCTTCTTTAAGGGCATGCCAAAAACCGTGCAAGGAGCGTTTTTTGGTTATATTTGAGACCATAACACAGGACTCGGCAGGCCATCCCATATCCATTACAGCCCCAAAAATCTGATACGAATGAAAGTTATCAAGGAACTTCCTCTTTCCATTCTTTGGTCCCTAAAATTGATGAGTATCCCCGCGGGCAAACTAAGAACGCAAAGGAAGGAAGTAGTCCCTGTGATTGTCTCTCTGACTTCCATCCCGTCCCGATTGAAAACCCTGCACCTTGTTATCAGATGTCTCATGGTACAGGAGGCGGCTCCAGAAAAGATCGTGTTATGGCTTGAAAGCGGACTTGAAGATAAAGTGCCCGGGCAATTGAAAAAACTTGAAGGAGAGCGGTTCGAAATCAGGTTCTCACCCCATTGCATCTCCTCTCACAGCAAGCTGGTACATTCCCTGGAGGCTTTTCGAAATAACATTGTGGTTACCTGTGACGATGATTTCCTGTATCGCAAGAATTGGTTGTCCCTTTTGTACTCGGAGCACCTGAAGCATCCTGAAAGCATCATAACGGTTCACTCATTGCATATAAACCACGATGCATCTGGAAATCCATTACCATTTAGAAAATGGACCTACCCTCAGGACGGGGAGTTAAATCCTGTAGCTGTTTACCCTTTAGGGGCTTGGGGAGTTCTGTATCCTCCTCATTCCCTTTCCGAAAAAGTCATGGACAGGGAAGCATTTATGAAATTGGCACCCAAGGCAGACGATCATTGGTTTAAGGCGATGTCCCTTTTAAAAGGGACACAATCCGTACAAATGCCCGAAAAGCCAGAGGAGCCCATACCGGTTATCAGTACGCAGGAAATTGCCCTGAAAAAGGAAAATTTGGGAATGGATAAGAATACGGTACAGTGGCAGGCTCTTGAGGACCAGTATGGACTTTCCAGAATTATCTTGGGGGGCTGAGCTGGAACGGAGTATAGAATAGCTGTGGGGTGCCCGAAGATGGATTAATTCGAATATCTTTAAAAGCAACTGAAAAACCATCCAATATTGAGAACAAATGTCCAGGCAGGGTATTATGCGCTATTTCTCCTACAGGTTGTTGCCGCCATTCTAGCGCTGAGCCTGGGGGACTTCTTTTTTAGATCAGGTTCTGCGGGCATTGGTGCCCTGATAATCCTGCTGCTTTCCTCCCGAAAGGCCTTCCGGACCCCTGACCTGTGGATGGTAGTCGGGGCCTTTGTTTTTTCGATCATAGGGGATTACTTCCTTTCCCATCGGAACGGGGACCTCATGATGTTCGTTTACGGAATCTTTTTTTTCTTCCTGGCACATCTGGGCTACCTGGCGTATTCCCTTTTTAACGGGAAGATAAAATGGCTTTTTACCGGGGTGCTTTGCGCGGGGTATCTTATTTTTTTCTTCACTTCCCTGTATGAAAATATCAATGATGCTGTATTGATGTGGGCGGCCCTGGCCTACCTTTTTGTCTCCTGTTTTTCCCTTGGGGCCGCATGGGGGCTTTCGCATAGGGGACGGGTAAAATGGGGATACGTTGTGGGGATCGGATTGATTTTGTTTTCAGATACTCTGATTGCCTTTGGGGAATTCATGGACTACGAACGGTGGGACTTCCTGATCCTACCAACCTACTACCTGGCACATATCGTTATAACCTGGGCCATCTGGACCCGTTTTCAGGGCGCTTCGGAATCTGATGTGGGTTGAGCCCCGCCAGGGAAGCCTCAGGGATGTCAGTTCTCAGAGGAGGCTTCCGAAGAGGTTTCCCCCTTTGTTTCCTCTTCATCTTCCCGTAAGGTGTACTGCATTTTGAACTGGGGTGCCGCGTCTATGTTGTCCTTGTTACTGACCTTGGCCTTCTGCACGAGGATCCGGGTATCAGGCTGGTTGGTTTTCAGATAGGTACCCACCTTTGCAATCATTGATTCTATGTAAACCGAGGCCAGGGAGTCGGTGCCTGTCAAAGCGGATAATTGTCGCATGGATGTTTCCAGGTCCAGGGTATCTGAGCCAAACTGTTCAGAAACAAACGCCCTGAACTTTTCTGGGTCCATGATGGTATCTTTCCCGCTGCTCTTTCCGTATAATTCGCTGGCGTATGAAGTAGCCATTAAGGTCTGTAGGGAATCTTGCCCTATAAAATTCATTTCGACCTTAAGGCCCGCTTTTTCCCTCTCCAGCAGAAGAATAAGATCCAGCTGGCGTATCTGGTCTTCGGTCAGGGTGGTGTCCGGGAAATTAACGGCAATGGTTTTCAGGTCGTCCGGATCGGCATCGATATAGCGGGCCAGCGGAAGTATGGGGTTATCTGTTGTGTCAAAGATTTTTTTCTTCAGCGTGTTTCCCACAAGGGCCCAGGCGTCCACTTCCGGGTCGTCCATGTCTCCCCGTACCGGGATGTCCAGTTCTATATCCCCGTTTTTGTCCTTGAGCAACCAAACTGCCAGCTTAAGTGGAAGCGCATAAAGCCCTCCCTTGATATTTTCGACAGCCACATTTTTGATCAGCAGGTGGTTTTCACTTTCCAATGGCCCGCCATTTAGTTTGGTATCAGAGAAGTAAAACATATCTCCAGTCAGGATAGAGTGCCCGGTGTAATAACTCGAATAGATGTTCAAGTCGGACAAGACAAAATCTTCAATGGCGATGTCTATCGCCGCAAACATGGGGTCCGAGGGGTTGTAGCCAATTTCAGCCTTCAGTTTACCGCGGTCATTTAGAATCATGGTAGAAGCCACATCCACCCATTCGCTGTCACTGAGGATGCTGTCTGTATCAATTTCGATTTCACTAAGCGCGTAATTGAAGGGCTGGCCCGTCAGGTTGTCTGTATAGTCCATGCGACCCTTATTTACCTTTACGTGCATGAGCGCATAATAAAGGGAATCTTCCCCGGAAGGATCCATTTCCGTGCTATCGGAGACCTGGGGATCGTAGTTGAAGATTCTGAAGAAGTTGTTCGAAACAGAATCGAGTTCAAACTTCACGTACGGTTCTTCGAATACCAGACTATCGATGACATAGGAGCTTTTCGAATAATTGATTTCGCCCAGCCTGCACAGGACTTTTTCGCTGGATAAAAAGGGGACATCCTTTGGGTCTGTCATAAGGGGCTGGAGGGCTTCCACGTTCCCGGAAACCACTGTTTCCAAAGCGGAATTTACATTTCCTGTCAGCAGGATCGTGCCATTGACTGAGCCTTCCAGGCGCTTGATATCGGCATACTCCAACGCATATTTATAAAAGGAACTCAGCTGCAGGTTCTCAATATCGATGGAGCTTGTAAAGTCCCCCGTGCCCGGAAGCACGTTGGATATAACTTTGACAGTGGTCGATTCACCGAGGTTGAACTCAATATCCGCTTCACTCTCATTCTCCTGGTCCCAGGCGATGGAGGGTATAAAAAGGGAGAAATTTTCAATTTCCGTGGTGTTGTCCACATCGGCATCATAAAAGTAAAATGCCGCATCTTTCAATTCCAGATTCTCAAGGAGGTACTTGAAGGTTTCTTCTTCCTCTGCTTCAGTAGTGTCTGCGGTATGGAAGGCAACCAGGTCATCAAAATTGTAGATGGAATCATTTTTTTTCTGGATGTTTACCTGGAGCCCTTCCAGGTAGAACTGGTCCAGTGCCTTGACATTGCTTACGTATTTATAGGGAACCGTATTAACGATCAGCGTATCGAAGGAGACAAAAACATCCTGGTCGTTGGCCTCGAACATTTTGAAGTTGTAGACTTTA
>CBDUBB010000195.1:0-5084 GCA_965365265.1 uncultured Flavobacteriaceae bacterium | reverse complement strand
TGATATTCCCCATGCCCGTTGCAAATTGCACGAGCCGTTCGAAACCGAGGCCGAATCCACTGTGTACGGCTGTCCCAAACCGCCTGAGGTCCAGGTACCACCAGAGCTCTTTTTCATCTATCCCGAGGTGCTCCATCTTCTGTTCCAGCACATCGAGGCGTTCTTCCCGCTGGGACCCCCCTACAATTTCGCCAATTCCCGGGAAAAGGATATCCATGGCCCGTACCGTTTTCCCATCTTCGTTCAGGCGCATATAGAACGCCTTGATTTCCGCCGGGTAATTGAATAGGATTACCGGGCAGTTAAAATGTTTTTCCACCAGGTAGCGTTCGTGTTCACTCTGGAGATCGGCCCCCCAGGTATCAATCGGAAACTTGAATTTATTTTTCTTGTTGGGCTTGCTGTTCCTTAGGATTTCAATGGCTTCTGTGTAGGTAACCCGCTTAAAAGGCTGGTCGGTAACAAAACGGAGTTTTTCGACCAGGGCCATGGGGCTTCGCTCAGCCTGTGGCTTGTTTTTTTCTTCGTCCAGCAGTCTCTTTTCGAGGAACTCCAGGTCTTCCCGGCAGTGTTCCAGAATATACCGGATGACTTCCTGAATGAAATCCTCGGCCAGGTCCATGTTGGCATCCAGGTCATAAAAGGCCATCTCCGGCTCAATCATCCAGAATTCGGACAGGTGGCGGGAGGTATTGGAGTTCTCGGCCCTGAAGGTTGGGCCGAAGGTATATACTTTTCCAAGGCCCATGGCATAAGCTTCTGCTTCCAGCTGGCCGGAAACGGTCAGGTTGGTTTCCTTCCCAAAAAAATCCTGGCTGAAATCCACCGAACCATCATCTCCCTGTGGTGGGTTTTTGGGGTCCAGGGTGGTTACCCGGAACATTTCGCCAGCCCCTTCCGCATCGGAGCCGGTAATAATGGGGGCGTGAAAGTAATAAAACCCCCGGCTGATAAAATACTGGTGAACGGCAAAGGCCAGGGCAGAACGAACCCGCATCACGGCGCCAAAGGTATTGGTGCGTACCCTCAGGTGGGCCTGTTCCCTGAGGAATTCCATGGTGTGCTTTTTGGGCTGTATCGGGTATTGCTCCGGATTTGCCTCGCCCAGGATCTCGAGCTCTTTTACCTGTACCTCCACCGTTTGACCGCGCCCCTGGCTTTCCACCAGGGTTCCCCTGACCTGAAGGGCGGCGCCTGTGGTGATCCGCTTCAGAGCTGCTTCCTCCATGGTTTCAAAGTCGACCACGCACTGCAGATTTTGCAGGGTGGAGCCATCATTGAGGGCGATAAAACGATTGCTCCGGAAGGTGCGAACCCAGCCGGAAACCTGTACTTCCTGTGCTAATTTCGGATCGGACAGCAGGGCTTTTATAGGGGTCGTTTTCATGGGTTGACTACTGTAGTTTTGCGGGGCAAAGATACGGTATTGATGAAAACTGCCCGCCCAAAATCGCTCCCAAAAAGACTACTGCTGACGGCGGAAAGACATTACCTATGCGGCATCTTCTTCCTCAGTCAAAATGTCGATCTGAGGTTCCTTGAGGATCTTTTTGTTCGCAATGCTTCGCTCCAGGGACAACAGAAGGGAGGGGAGCAGGATCAGATTGGCCAGCATGGCGAACATCAGGGTTGCCGAAACCAGTGCCCCCAGGGCAACCGTTCCTCCGAAACTGGAGATGGTGAATACCGAAAAGCCAAAGAAAAGCACTATGGAGGTATAAAACATGCTGACCCCTGTCTCCCTCAGAGAGGCATACACGGATTTGCGTATCCGCCAATGGTGGGTGGCCAGTTCCTGCCGGTATTTGGCCAGGAAGTGGATGGTGTCGTCTACCGAAATCCCAAAGGCAATGCTGAATACCAGGATGGTGGAGGGTTTGATGGGAACCCCCACAAAGCCCATTACTCCAGCCGTTATGATCAGCGGCAGAAGGTTGGGGATCAGCGAGATGATAATCATCCGGAAGGACCGGAAAAGATAGGCAATGAAGAGGGCAATCAGCAGAATAGCCAGCCCAAGTGACAGCAACAGGTTTCGAACCAGGTATTTGGTCCCTTTCAAAAAGAGAAGCGCCTTTCCGGTCAGAAAGACCGAATACCGCTCCGGGGGAAATACCTTGGCAATCTCTCCCAAAAGGCCCGATTCGATAGCCTCCATACGATCGGTTTTCACATCCTTCATATAGGTCGTCATACGGGCAGTCTGCCCGGTGCTGTCGACAAAGTTTTTCAGGAGGTTCCCGTTTTCCCGGGATTTTCGCGCTATGTTCAGGATGAAATTGCTTTCCTGGGAGGTTGGCAGCTGATAGTATTTCGGGATGCCGTTGTAGAAGGCCTGCTTGGAGTATTTTACCAGATTCAGGACGGAAACCGGGCGGGAGAGCTCGGGAGTCTCTTCAATATAGCTGTCCAGCTGGTCCATACGTCTTAGGGTAGCGGGTTTCAGCACCCCGTTTCGCTGGTTGGTGTTGATTACCACCTCCACAGGCATGATTCCGTCGAACTCGGATTCAAAAAATCGGATGTCCCGGAAAAAGCTCGCTTTTTTGGGCATATCCTCTATTGGGCTTCCTGAGATTTCGATCTGATACATCCCAATAATACTGGTAACCAGAAGGGCCACGGAGACAAAATAGACGGCAATCCTGTGATCCCGTACCATGCGCTCCATCCAGCTGACAAAGGTGTCAATCCATCGTTTGTTTAGGTGCTTCAGGTGTTTGGTCTTCGGCAGGGGCATGAAACTATACAGGATGGGGATGATCAGCAGAGACAGGATGAAGATGCCCAGGATATTCAGGGAAGCCACGATCCCGAATTCGGACAGGAGTTTGCTGTCTGTGATAATAAATGTGGCGAAACCGGAAGCCGTGGTGACATTGGTCATCAGGGTGGCATTCCCGATCTTGGTGATGACCCTTTGGAGGGATTTCGCCTGGTTTCCGTGTTTCTTAACCTCCTGCTGGTACTTGTTGATTAGGAAAATGCAGTTCGGGATTCCGATAACGATGATTACTGGCGGGATCAGGGCTGTTAGGATCGTAATTTCATAATGAAGCAGACCCAGGGTCCCAAAGGCCCACATCACTCCTATGACCACGACACAGATCGAGATGAAGGTGGCCCGGAAGGAGCGGAAGAAGAAGAAAAAAATGAGGGAGGTGATCCCCAGGGCAGCCAGAATAAACTTGCCAATTTCATCAATGATATTCTGGGAATTCATGGTCCGGATGTAGGGCATTCCCGATACATGTACATCGAAACCGGTCTCCGCCTCGAAGTTTGCCACGAGCGTATTCAGGTCATTGAGCACAAAGTCCTTTCGAACCGAAGTGTTTACGAGGTCTTTGTCCAGATACACCACGGTCCGAAGGGTTTTGGACTCTTTGTTGTAGAGCAGCTTGTCATAGAAAGGAAGCTCCTGGAACAGGACGTGTGTCAGGCTGTCCAGCTCCTCTTGGGTACCCACGGGGCCGGTCAACCACGGTTCCAGCTTAAACTCCTGTGCTACGGGGTCCTTTACCAGGCGCTGCAGGTTTTCTGAGGAGAGGACGAAATCCACTTCGGGAAACGCTTCGAGTTTCCTGCTCAGAATGTTCCACTCGTTAAAATTCTCCGGCTGAAACAGGGCTGTGTCCCGGACAGCCAAAACAATGGTGTTCCCCTCTTCTCCGAACTGGGAAAGGAATTCCAGGTATTGAACGTTTTCGGGGTGGTCATCGGGCAGGAGGTTGGCTTCCGAGGTGGAAAATCGCATGTGCTTCCATTGGGTGGCAAGCCCTATGGTGGCAGCTACAATAGCAAGCAGGATAAGGATTCGGTTACGAAGGATGATCCGTGCCGTCTTTGCCCAAAATCCCTGTGTGAGTTTAGCTACCATGGGTTGAATACGGCGGCAAAGGTAGAAAATCATCCCCACTGTACCCAATAAAACCCACGGCAGTAAGACTTTAGCTAACTTAGGCCTGAATACAGGGGAATGTCATGGCCAACAGACACAAAAACTACCGGAAGACCGCCCGCAGGCTTTACCGATTTCTGATTGTGCTTTGTACCCTGGCCCTAATCGCCGCGGTGGTCTATGCGTATTTTGCATCCGCGGACCCGGCATAAAAAAAGCCCCGGTAAGGAGGGCTTTTTCAGAGAATAAAAGGTGTTGGTACTTAGACCTTCATGATCTCGGCCTCCTTTACCTCCAGGATCCTGTCAATCCTGGCGGTATAGTCGTCAGTGAGTTCCTGAATATCGATTTCCGCGTTTTTTTCAAGGTCTTCGGAAATTTCAAGGGCCTTGATCTCTTTGTTGGCCTCCTGCCGCGCACTGCGAACGCCTACCTTGGCGTCTTCTGCTTCGACCTTGGCCTGTTTTACCAGTTGTTTCCTGCGTTCTTCTGTCAAAGGCGGCACGTTGATGATGACCATTTCCCCATTGTTCATCGGGTTGAATCCGAGGTTTGCATTCATGATGGCCGTTTCGATCTCGGGAATCATTTTCTTTTCCCAGGGCTGAACGGATATCGTCCTGCCATCCGGAGTATTGATGTTGGAAACCTGGGAAAGGGGGGTCATGTTGCCGTAGTATTCCACCATTACGGAAGAAAGCATGGAAGGGTTCGCCTTCCCTGCCCGGATCTTGACCAGTTCCTTCTCCAGGTGGGAGATGGCCTTGTCCATACTTTCCCTGGTAGTCTGCAGAATAAAATCAACTTCTTCGTTCATAAGCTGTACGTATTATCAAAGGTTTGTCTACCTCGTCAGAGATTTACAACCGTCCCGATGTTTTCCCCGGCGACGATCTTCAGTAAATTTCCTTTTTTGTTCATGTCAAAAACCACAATGGGCAATTCGTTTTCCTGGCTTAGGGTAAAGGCAGTGGTATCCATGACCTTAAGCCCCTTCCTGAGCACATCCTCGAAACTTATGGTATCGAACTTGGTGGCCGACTTGTCCTTTTCCGGGTCGCTGGTGTAGATCCCGTCCACACGGGTTCCTTTAAGGATCACGTCCGCCTCGATCTCGATCGCGCGCAAGACGGCAGCAGAATCCGTGGTGAAGTAAGGGTTGCCGGTTCCCCCACCGAAAATA
>CBDUBB010000194.1:0-5094 GCA_965365265.1 uncultured Flavobacteriaceae bacterium | reverse complement strand
GCCCAGTTATTTCTCGAATAATATTCAAAAACTCTGGGCCATAAACATATTGCTGGGAGATCCTTTTTCCCTTCGACAACTGGTAGGCTTTGCGGCAGCAGGAGAGGCCCTGGCAAGCGGGACTCCTCATGCTGACAATGTGGCCCCGGCGCTTTACGGTGGCATCACCCTCATTAGGGGGTACGAGCCCCTGGATATAGCCAGGGTACACTGCCCTCCCCTGCTCCACGCCGTCATACTTCACCCCCAGATCGAATTGAAGACCTCGGATTCCCGAAGCATCCTTAAAAGAACCATTACCCTGCAGCAGGGGATCCGGCAATGGGGCAACGTGGGCGGTCTGATCACCGGTCTGTTCACGGAAGATTACGACCTGATCAGCCGTTCCCTGGAGGATGTGGTCATTGAGCCCGTGCGTTCCCTGCTGATCCCCGGGTTTGGGGAAATGCGGGAAATTGCCAGGAAGGCAGGAGCCCTTGGTTTTGGCATTTCGGGATCCGGGCCTTCCGTCTTTGCGCTTACCCGCGGGGCAGACATTGCACATAAAACCGAAGAGGCCCTCAACCGGGGGTATGAATCCGTGGGGATCCCTTTCAGGACCTTTTCATCTCCTGTCAACAGGATGGGGGTCAGACCCTGGTAACCAAAAAACCCTTTAAAGCAACCTGCGATGCGCTACTACAGCCTGGAACACAAGACCCCTGAGGTATCCTTCAGAGAAGCTGCCCTGAGAGGGATTGCCCCGGACCGGGGGCTTTACTTCCCGGGGCACATCCCCGAATTCCCGGTGGCCTTTTGGAAATCCGTTGCCGGGAGGGACTTTTCCGATGTTGCCTTCGAGCTAATGTCCCCTTACGCAGGGGATTCCCTCCCCGAAGACATCCTCAGGGATATTCTGCAGGCTACCCTGAACTTTGATTTCCCGCTGGTATGGCTCAACGACAGGATGGCCGTTTTGGAACTCTTTCACGGACCTACCATGGCATTCAAGGATGTGGGAGCCAGTTTTATGGCAGGCTGCCTGGGCTATTTTTCAAAGGCCTCCGATGTAAAAACCACAGTGCTGGTGGCCACCAGCGGGGATACCGGAGGAGCTGTCGCCCGTGGGTTCCTGGGGGTTTCCGGAGTAGAGGTGGTCATCCTTTACCCGGAAGGCATGGTGAGCGATATACAGGAACGGCAACTCACCACCCTGGGAGAAAACATCAGGGCCCTCCGGGTAGCGGGTACTTTTGACGACTGCCAGCGGATGGTCAAGCAGGCCTTTCTGGACCCCCTCCTTCGGGAAGAACAGAACCTTACTTCCGCGAACAGCATCAATGTCGCCAGGTGGCTGCCGCAAATGCTGTACTATGTTAAAGGCTTCCAGCAATGGGGAATGGACAGGGAAGCTCCTGTTTTTTCGGTGCCCAGCGGGAATTTCGGGAATATTTGCGCCGGCATGCTCGCCGCACAGATGGGGCTGCCCGTGAGTCATTTTATTGCTGCTACAAATGTAAACGACACGGTACCGAGGTACATGGACAGCAAGCGCTATGATCCCAAACCCGCCGTAGCCACCCTTTCAAATGCCATGGATGTGGCAGACCCGAGTAATTTTGTCCGGGTCCGTGAGTTGTTCCAGGACCGCTTCCCGGCCCTTGCCTCCCAACTGACTGCCCTTGCCTTTAATGATTCCCAAACACTGGCGGCCATCAAATCCCTCTACCAGTCGTATCGCTATGTGGCCGATCCTCATGGGGCCATCGGATATCTCGGGCTGAAGCAGTATCTGGAATCATCCCAGGATCGTCCTGGGATCTTCCTGGAAACGGCCCATCCGATCAAGTTCAGGGAAGCCGTCGAGGCCTGCCTCGGAATCTCCCTTGAGGTCCCTGATCAAATCCGGGACCTCCTCCATCGGCAGAAACAATTCACCCCGATCCGGACCTATGAGGAGCTTCGGGAAAACCTCCTTTAAGGGGATGGGTTGCCCCTGTTCTTCCAACTATTTTCAATACTTTTGCGGGAACTATCCGGAATCCTATGAAAGAAACCGCACTGACTGAAACGCATAAGGCCCTGGGTGCCAAAATGGTCCCTTTTGCGGGCTACACCATGCCCGTCTCCTACGAAGGAGTCAATGCCGAACACCTCACCGTCCGGCAAGGGGTTGGGGTATTTGATGTTTCCCATATGGGGGAATTTCTTGTCGAAGGTCCTAATGCCCTTGGACTCATACAGAGAGTAACCTCTAACGATGCCTCCAAACTGGAAGTCGGGAGGGCGCAGTACAGCTGCCTGCCCAATGAAACAGGGGGGATTGTGGACGATCTCATCGTCTACCGGGTCAAACCGGAGACCTACCTGCTGGTGGTCAATGCCTCGAATATCGATAAAGACTGGGCACATATCTCCAAATACAACGAATCCATTGGGGCGGAGATGCGGAATATCTCAGATGATTATTCCCTGCTTGCGATTCAGGGTCCCAAGGCGTCGGAGGCCATGCAGTCACTCACATCGGTCGACCTCGGGAGCATCCCGTTCTATCACTTTGTGGTGGGGGATTTTGCCGGGATTCCCCATGTGATCATTTCAGCCACCGGGTACACGGGTTCCGGGGGGTTTGAAATCTATTGCAAAAACGAGGAAGTAAAGCAGGTCTGGGACCGGGTAATGGAGGCCGGGGCTTCTTATGGGATCAAACCCATCGGGCTGGGCGCCAGGGACACCCTGCGTCTTGAGATGGGATACTGCCTTTACGGAAACGATATTGGAGACACTACCTCCCCCCTGGAAGCGGGACTGGGCTGGATCACCAAATTCACCAAGGAATTCGTGAACCGCGAAGCCCTGGCGGCTCAAAAAGAGGCAGGGGTGGCACGGAAACTGGTCGGATTTGAGTTAAATCAAAAAGGCATCCCAAGACAGGGCTACCCGATTTTGGACATGGATGGAAATCCCGTTGGCAAGGTGACCTCAGGAACCATGTCCCCATCCCTCGGCAAGGGAATCGGCCTTGGATACGTTACCGTTTCCCATGCCACCCCCGGGACTACCCTGCAAATACAAATTCGAAAAAACCGGCTGCCGGCAACGGTGGTCAAACCGCCTTTCTACAAAGGATAGTGTGGGCATAAACAGGGAAGAGGCGTGCGTGAAGGGGGAAAGAGGATACTGATTTTAGGAGGGAGCGGATTTCTGGGTAATGCCATCTACAAGGAGCTTTGTAATTATTACGATACGTACGGCACCTATTGTTCTTCCCGAAGAAGCTTCGAGGACAACAGGAAATTCCTGCGCTATGACATGCTGGAGGACGACATCCACCGCCTGTTGCAGGAGGTGAAGCCACACCTTATCATTTCGGCGGTTCGGGGTGATTTCGGCGCGCAGATACAGGCACATACCCACATTACAGAGTACCTCAGCAAACACCGGGCGCGTTTGCTCTTCCTGTCTTCTGCGAACGTTTTTGATGCCTACAGCAAATATCCCTCCTACGAGTACGACAAAACACTTTCGGAGAGTATCTACGGACGGTTGAAAATCCGCATTGAAAACATGTTGCTCCGCCTTCCCCCCAGAAAAATGGGTATCCTGCGCCTTCCCATGGTTTTTGGGAATACGTCCCCCAGGATCCGGGAAATCAAACAGGCCCTCAGCAGCGGGGAACCGATAGAGGTTTTCCCCAACCTGGTACTCAATGTAACCTCTGACGACAAATTGTGCCAACAAATCCATTACATGATCAACCGCGGACGACACGGGATCTACCATCTGGGGTCCCGGGATCTGGTGCACCACGATGATTTTATCCGGGAAATCACAGCTCACCTCAGTGAGAAGACGCCTATCTTCAAGCGGGTCTATACCACCAACGAGGAGCGATACCTCGCCGTCTTGCCCCGGGAGAACCTGCTTCCCAAAAATTTGCAGCTGAGCTATCAGGAGGTCATTGACCACCTGATTAAACAATAGACTTCGTACCTTTACAACAGTTAAAACTGATGTCCATGGAAGCTTTAAATACCTCTGAAATCGAGAAAGGCCTGCAGGAGCTGGAGGGATGGGAATACAATGAGAACGCCCTGGAAACTACTTTTGAATTCCAGAATTTCAAGGAAGCCTTTACCCTGATGACCCGCATTGCCTTTGAATGTGAAGCCCTCAACCACCACCCGGACTGGACGAATGTCTACAACCGGTTGCATATCCGCCTGAGCACTCATGACGCAGGGGGGGTCACGGAAAAAGATTTTAAACTCGCCCGGCTTATCGAGGAACTGGTTTCCACCGAGGCCTCCTGAAGAATCTGTGGCCGCACCAGTTGCGGCAGCCCTCAAAGTTTCTTTATTTTTGTGACTCGCTAACAGCACCTGTCTATGGGAAGAGCATTTGAATTTCGCAAAACCAGAAAACTCAAGCGCTGGGCGGCCATGTCCAAGGCCTTCACGCGTATCGGCAAAGACATCGTAATGGCCGTCAAGGAAGGCGGGCCTGATCCGGAACACAATTCCAGGCTCAGAGCGGTGATCCAGAACGCCAAGGCCGTGAACATGCCCAAAGACAATATTGAAAGGGCCATCAAGCGGGCATCGGACAAATCTCAGGGCGCGTACGACGAAATCCTGTACGAGGGGTATGCCCCTCACGGCATCGCTATCCTGATAGAAACCGCCACGGATAACCATACCCGAACGGTGGCCAACATCCGGAGCTATTTCAACAAATGTAACGGCAGCCTCGGGACTTCGGGTTCCGTGGAATTCATGTTCGACCATACCTGCAACTTCTGCATCGACCCCGAAGGACAGGATCCGGAGGAACTCGAGCTGGACATGATCGATTTCGGTGCTGAGGAAGTCTTCACGGATGAGGATGGAATTCACATATACGCCCCCTTTGAGTCCTTCGGGGCCATTCAGAAAGAACTCGAATCACGGGGCATTGAAATCCGCTCCTCGGGTTTTGACCGCATCCCCCAGGTAAGCAAGGAGCTCTCCCCTGAACAGATGGAGGATGTAGAGGCCCTCCTGGAGAAGATTGAAGAGGACGACGACGTCCAGAACGTCTTCCACAACATGAAGGAATAGGGCGGGCTGACCTGAA
>CBDUBB010000193.1:0-5105 GCA_965365265.1 uncultured Flavobacteriaceae bacterium | reverse complement strand
TGCCCTGATCCAGCCCAATTTCGAGTTCCTCTTTGAATGGGCCCGCCGTCACGGAATCGAACTGAGCGGGAATCAGCAGGCGGTAAATGACCCAAGGGTGATGGAGCGCTTCCAGGAAGAAGTGGATGTGGCCAACGAACAGTTTGCCAAATGGGAAAAGGTCAAACAATTCCGGCTCACCCCAGAGGTCTGGACCGTGGATGACGGTCACCTGACCCCTACCATGAAACTCAAACGGAAAATCATAAAGGAACGCTATATCGAGCTCTACAACGATATATACGGACACTGAAAATCAGGTCTTCCCCCCTTTTCCGGAATCCATTTTAATAAGCTATGTGATAGCTAACATCAGTTTTTTTATGTAAATTTATTATGCATGCATAATAAATTTTTCTATATTTGGATTCCTGTTTTCTCTTATGAAGGACATTACTATAGATTACGCCCTCAGGGCCACCTGGCAGGCCGTTGCCCGCATGTACAACGAAGAAGCCAAGCGCTTTGACAGCACCATGGCTGTGGGGTTTACCCTCCTAAGCATTGATCCAAAAACGGGAACCCCCTCCACCTCCCTTGGCCCAAAAATGGGCATGGAAGCCACCAGCCTTTCGCGCATCCTGAAAAACATGCAGGAAAGAGGACCGGGACTGACGGTGGAGCTGGCGCTCTTCGAGGACTGATCGAGCGGCGCCCCAACCCGGAAGACGGACGCGGTGTCCTGATCCACCTGACAGATTTTGGCCTTGAAAAACGAAAGGACTCCAAAGACGTGGTGCTCCGCTTCAACGAAGCCGTGCGCGCGGAGGTAACCCAGCCAGAGCTCGAGGGGTTCTTTGCCGTAGTCGAGAAAATAAACCACCTGATTTCTGAGAAAAAAATTTACAAAAAGGAAAATGAGTCTAATGCCTAACTACCTGTACGTATGAACAGACCTGTAAACAAGGTAGCCGTAATCGGCTCCGGGATCATGGGAAGCGGGATCGCTTGCCATTTTGCCAATATTGGAGTGGAAGTACTCCTGCTGGATATCGTCCCAAGGGAGCTGACCGAATCCGAAAAAGCGAAAGGGCTTACCCTGGATGATACGGTGGTCCGAAACCGCCTGGTAAACGACGCCCTGACCAAGGCGCTGAAATCCAAGCCCTCCCCTATTTACCATGCCGATTTTGCCTCCCGCATACAAACCGGGAATCTCGAAGATGATATCTCAAGGGTTGGAGAAGCCGACTGGATCATTGAGGTAGTGGTGGAACGGCTGGACATCAAGAAACAGGTTTTTGAAAAACTGGAGGCACACCGGAAGCCCGGGACCCTGATCACCTCGAACACTTCTGGGATCCCCATTGCCTTTATGAGTGAAGGTCGGAGTGCAGATTTCCAGGCCCATTTCTGTGGAACCCACTTTTTTAACCCACCCCGGTACCTGAAGCTCTTCGAGGTCATTCCAGGGCCACAGACGAAAAAGGAAGTGCTCGATTTTCTGCTTTCCTATGGGGAAAGATTCCTCGGAAAAACACCGGTCCTGGCTCAGGATACCCCAGCCTTTATCGGCAACCGGATCGGGATCTTCAGCATTATGAGCCTCTTTCATACCGTAAGGGAAATGGACATGACCATAGAGGAGGTGGACAAACTGACCGGCCCCGTCATCGGCAGGCCGAAATCGGCCACCTTTCGGACGGTGGACGTGGTCGGACTCGATACGCTGGTACACGTGGCCAACGGGATAGGTGAAAATTGTCCGAAGGATGAAAGGCACGACCTCTTTCAGCTACCGGATTTTATAGGCCATATGGTAGAACAATCCTGGCTGGGCAGCAAAACCGGACAGGGCTTCTACAAAAAGGTAAAAAAAGAGGACGGCTCCAGTGAGATCCTCAGCCTGGACCTGAACACGTTGGAATACCGGCCCGGGAAAAAGGCCCGGTTTGCCACCCTGGAACAGACCAAGACTATAGATACCGTGATCGACCGCTTCCCGGTGCTTGTAAGCGGGAAGGACAAAGCCGGGGAATTCTACCGGAACAGCTTTGGGGCGCTCTTTGCCTATGTAACCCACCGGATTCCAGAGATTACGGATGCCATTTATAAGATCGACGACGCCATGAAGGCCGGGTTTGGATGGGAACACGGACCCTTCCAGATCTGGGATGCCATCGGCCTGGATAAGGGACTAAAACTGGTGGAGGCCTGCGGGCAGGCCCCGGCATCCTGGATACAGGAAATGCTAAAGGCCGGAGTGGACTCCTTCTACACGGTAAGGGACGGGGCCACCTACTTTTACGACCTGCAGGCAAAAGAATACCGTAAAATCCCCGGGCAGGACGCTTTTATCATCCTGGACAACATCCGCAAGACCAAAGAGGTCTTCAAAAACAGCGGTGTTGTCGTCGAAGACCTGGATGACGGAATCCTGAATGTGGAGTTCCGCTCAAAAATGAACACCATTGGAGGGGATGTCCTGGCGGGTCTGAACAAAGCCGTGGACATGGCGGAAAAAGACTTCCAGGGACTCGTGGTGGGTAACCAGGGGGCCAATTTCTCCGTTGGGGCCAATATCGGCATGATCTTTATGATGGCTGTGGAACAGGAGTACGATGAACTGGCCATGGCCATCAAGCACTTCCAGGATACCATGATGCGCATGCGGTACTCTTCCATCCCCGTGATATCTGCCCCACATGGGATGACCCTGGGCGGGGGCTGTGAGCTGAGCATGCACGCCGATAAGGTGGTGGCTGCGGCCGAAACCTATATTGGCCTTGTGGAGTTCGGGGTGGGTGTTATCCCCGGTGGGGGTGGTTCCAAGGAAATGACCCTAAGGGCTTCGGACACCTTCCGGAAGGACGACGTGGAACTCAATGTGCTTCGGGAATACTTCCTGGCCATCGCAACAGCCAAAGTCTCTACATCGGCCCATGAGGCCTTTGACTTCGGAGTCCTTCAGAAGGGCAAAGACGTGGTAGTGGTCAATAGGGACCGTCAAATCGCCACGGCCAAATCCTATGCGAAACTACTGGCCGAATCCGGCTATACAAAACCGCTTCAGCGTACGGATATCAAGGTTCTCGGAAAGCAGGCCCTGGGAATGTTCCTGGTAGGTACGGATTCCATGGAAGCCGGAAGGTACATATCAGAACACGATAAAAAGATCGCCAACAAACTCGCTTACGTCATGGCTGGGGGAGACCTTTCCGAGGCCAGTTATGTAAGCGAGCAATACCTGCTCGAACTGGAACGGGAGGCATTCCTGTCCCTGTGTACAGAGCGGAAGACCCTGGAACGAATCCAGCATATGCTGAAAACCGGCAAACCGCTCAGAAATTAACCCAACCCAAAGAGACAACGCAATGAAAGACGCATATATCGTAAAAGCATTCAGAACCGCCGTGGGGAAAGCCCCGCGTGGCACTTTTCGCTTTAAAAGGCCGGACGAACTGGCCGCGGAGACCATCGCCCATATGATGAAGGAGTTGCCCGGGCTGGACAAAAAACGCATCGACGACGTCATCGTTGGAAACGCCATGCCGGAGGCGGAACAGGGGTTGAACATGGCCCGCCTGATCTCCCTGATGGGCCTTGATATCGAAGATGTGCCCGGTGTTACCGTAAACAGGTACTGTGCTTCCGGTCTGGAAACCATCGCTATTGCCACGGCCAAAATCAAGACGGGCATGGCTGAATGCATTATAGCCGGGGGGTCGGAGAGCATGAGCTATATCCCCATGGGCGGATACAAACCCGTGCCGGATTACCACCTGGCCAAGGCCGGGCATGAGGATTACTACTGGGGCATGGGGCTTACGGCCGAGGCGGTGGCGGAGCAGTTCAAGGTCTCCCGGGAAGACCAGGACGAATTCGCCTACCAATCCCACCAAAAAGCCCTGAAAGCCCAGGAGGAAGGGAAGTTCGACTCCCAGATCGTCCCAATCGAGGTGGAACACACTTACGTGGATGCCTCCCAAAAGAAAAAGACCAGAACCTATACGGTTACCAAGGACGAGGGTCCCAGGGCGGACACCTCTGCCCAGGCACTGGCAAGGCTCAGGCCTGTTTTTGCCGCAAACGGAAGTGTAACCGCTGGAAATTCCTCCCAAATGAGTGACGGGGCGGCCTTTGTGATGGTGATGAGTGAGGCCATGGTCAAGGAATTGAAGCTGGAGCCTATCGCCAGACTGGTGAATTACGCTGCTGTGGGGGTGGAACCCCGCATTATGGGTATCGGCCCGGTTAAGGCAGTCCCTAAGGCACTTGACCTTGCCGGCCTGAAGCAAAATGACCTGGAACTGATTGAACTGAATGAGGCCTTTGCCTCTCAGTCCCTGGCGGTAATCCGCGAACTGGGCCTGAATGCGGATATCGTCAATGTAAACGGGGGGGCCATTGCCCTGGGCCATCCGCTCGGCTGTACGGGGGCAAAGCTATCGGTACAGCTGTTCGATGAAATGAGACACCGCAACCTGAACGGGAAATACGGCATGGTCACCATGTGCGTGGGAACTGGCCAGGGCGCTGCTGGTATATATGAATTTCTCTCCTGACCAGACCAGTAGCAGGGAGCATCCAATTGAAAGACGAATTAAAAGCAACATAAAATGAGTAGTGAAATAAAAGAAAAAGACATCACGAGGGGAGGGCAGTTTCTGGTCAAGGAAACGTCCTGCGAGGAAATTTTTACCCTGGAAGACCTCAGTGAAGAACAAAAAATGATGCGGGAAAGCGCCATCGAATTCGTAGACCGGGAACTCTGGGCCCACTGGGAACGGTTTGAGAAAAAGGATTACGCCTATACGGAAGCCTGCATGAAAAAAGCCGGGGAACTTGGTTTTTTAAGCGTGGCTGTACCTGAAGCTTACGGGGGCATGGGCATGGGCTTTGTTTCCACCATGCTGGTATGTGATTATATCTCGGGGGCCACAGGCTCCTTCAGCACCGCCTTCGGCGCCCATACGGGGATCGGCACCCTGCCCATTACCCTCTACGGAACGGAGGAACAAAAGCAGAAATACGTGCCCAGACTGGCTAGCGGGGAATGGTTCGGGGCCTACTGTCTTACGGAGCCCGGAGCCGGATCCGATGCGAATTCCGGGAAAACAAAGGCC
>CBDUBB010000192.1:0-5122 GCA_965365265.1 uncultured Flavobacteriaceae bacterium | reverse complement strand
TCCGGCGTGGGTTTTCTGCTTGATGTGGTCCCACCTGGGCTCGAACCAGGGACCCTCTGATTATGAGTCAGATGCTCTAACCAACTGAGCTATAGGACCCGGATTCGCAAACGCGAATCAAATTCCCCCGATAGCTATCGGGGCCAAATTCCAGGCCTCATGGGCTGAGGCGTCGAATTCGGAGCATGCAATATTAGCACTATTTTCCAAGGGCTGCAACAGCCCTTTCCTATTCTTCAGGGGCGTCCTGGCATAGTTCTATCAGGACCCCGTTTGTCGTTTTGGGGTGCAGGAAAGCCACCAGCTTGTTATCGGCCCCCTTTTTCGGAGTCTCATTGAGGACAATAAACCCTTCCTCCCGAAGGCGGGCGATTTCCGAATGGATGTCATCCACATCGAAGGCAATGTGGTGGATCCCCTCCCCTTTCTTTTCGATATATTTCGCAATGGGGCTATCTTCCCGGGTCGCTTCCAGCAATTCTATTTTGTTCGGGCCCGACTTGAAAAATGAGGTCTTAACCCCCTCGGAAGCCACTTCCTCCATTTTATAGGGAGGCTGTCCGAAGAGCTTCTCAAAAAGCGCATTGGATGCGCTGAGGTCCTTCACCGCAATTCCGATATGTTCGATTTTCCTCATTCTGCCGGGCTCTGATGCGAAATTACACACTTTTGTCCGTATTTTTGCCTCATGGAGACCCAACGACAGAAAAAAATAGCGGGCCTGCTTCAGCAGGACCTGGCCGATATCCTGCAGCGATCAGCCACCGATGGCGGGCTGAAGGGAGTGATCCTGACGGTCTCCAAAGTCTATGTAACCTCGGACCTCTCAATCGCAAGGGTCTATGTGAGTATTTTTCCGCCCAAAGAAGCCCAACCCCTGTTGAAGGGAATCCAGGCTGAGTCGGCCGGCATCCGGCATGAACTCGCCAGGCGCACCCGCCACCAGCTCAGGCGGGTTCCGGAGTTGCTTTTCTTCCTGGACGATTCCCTGGATTATATCGAAAAAATTGAGAAATCCCTTGAGGAGGGGGAGAACCCCATTGAAAACCCAGATTTGCTCGATCGCAGAAAAAAATCCTGAGGGTGAATTTCCCGCTTTACATTGCTAAAAGGTATATCCGTTCCAAAAGCAGTCAGAACGCTGTAAACATCATCAACATGGTGACCTTTGGGGTGATTGTGATCGGCTCCGCTGCCTTGTTTATAGTGCTTTCCGGATTCTCCGGGCTAAAGGATTTCAGCCTGTCTTTCAGCAATACTTTTGATCCGGACCTGAAAGCTGTCCCCGTACAGGGCAAAAGCTTTTCCTTCGACAAGGAAACGGCAGCTGCCCTGATGGACATCCCCGGGGTGGTCTCGCTTTCGGGAGAACTGGAAGAGCGCGTCTACCTTACTCACCGTCAGAAAAGCCGGATTGCCTGGATCAAAGGGGTGGATAGCGCCTATACCCAAACCACCGGGATTGACAGCACCCTTTTCCTGGGCCAGTGGGAACTGATCGGACAACAGACCGTCACCGGCATAGATATCGCCAACCTTCTGGGGCTGAGCGTACAGGATTATCGAAGCCCCCTTGTCGTACTGGCGCCAAAACCCGGTAAAGGAGGGCTGGGAACAGGAGGGCTGGGGCAGAAACCCTACAACCAGCTATCCCTTGTTCTCAGCGGTGTGTATCAAATCGAAGAAAACCTGGACAAAAAATACATCTTTGCGGAGCTTCCCATTGTCCAATCCCTGCTGGAGCGGGGGTACGATGAGGTATCCGGGGTGAGTTTCAGGCTGGCCCCCGGCACAGATGAAGGCTATGCCAGGACTGCCATTAAGGACGTTTTAGGCCCTGGCGTCCTGCTCAAGAACCGGAAAGAGCTCAACCAGACCCTCTACCGCATGCTCAACACGGAGAACCTTGCCACATATCTGATTTTCACCCTGGTATTGATCATCGCTCTTTTCAACGTGGTAGGGGCCATCATCATGATGATCCTGGACAAACAACAACACTCCCGAACCCTCTATTCTCTGGGGCTCACCCTAAAGGAGCTCCGAAGGATCTATTTTGTTCAGGGAGTGCTGGTCACCAGTGCGGGAGGCATTATCGGGATTCTGATCGGTTCAATCCTGATCGTTTCCCAGAAGTACTTCGGGTGGCTGAAAATCACCCCTTCCCTGGCCTACCCCGTGGAATATCGCCTCGCGAATGTCCTCCTGGTGCTGGTGACTATTGTTGTGCTTGGGGTTATTGCTGCCAGGATTGCCAGCAACCGCATCAATTATAAGCTCCTGAAAGCACAGTAAGGCATCAGGCAAATACGTGATCTGAAAATTCCTGAAGGGCTTCGTCCAGGGCGGCAAAAACTTCCGCCGCATCATCACTGGTGACCATTTTCATCCGATAAGCCTTGAAGTTTGGAATCCCTTTGAAGTAATTCGAGTAGTGGCGCCGCGTTTCCAGCACCCCCAGTTTTTCGCCCTTCCAGTCAATGGACATCTGCAGATGCCTGCGGGCTGCCTCAACGCGCTGGGCCATGGAAGGAGGAGGCAGGTGTTCCCCTGTCTCAATATAGTGTTTCACCTCCCTGAAGAACCAGGGATATCCTATGGAGGCCCTTCCGATCATAGCGCCATCCAGTCCATATTCATCCCGCATGCGGACCGCTGCTTCAGGACTGTCCACATCCCCATTTCCAAAGACAGGGATGTGCATGCGCGGGTTGTTCTTTACCTCAGCGATGGGGCGCCAGTCCGCGGTTCCCTTGTACATCTGCACCCGGGTGCGCCCATGGATGGAGATCGCCTGTATCCCAACATCCTGGAGGCGTTCAGCCACTTCCACGATTTTGATGGAGTCGTTATCCCACCCCAGACGGGTCTTAACAGTCACCGGCAGGTGGGTTCGCTTCACCAGGGCTTCTGTTAACCTGACCATGAGTGGGATATCCCTGAGGATTCCGGCCCCGGCGTTTTTGCAGACCACCTTTTTTACCGGGCATCCAAAGTTGATATCGATAATGTCTGGGTTGGTCTCTGTTACAATGTCCACCGCCTGGAGCATGGAGTCCAGGTCTGCCCCGAATATCTGAATCCCAATCGGGCGCTCTTTTTCGTATATGTCCAGCTTGATCACGCTTTTAGCAGCGTCCCTTATCAACCCTTCGGAAGAGATAAACTCCGTGTACATCACGTCGGCGCCCTGTTCCTTGCAAAGGGTACGGAAAGGCGGGTCGCTCACATCCTCCATGGGAGCGAGTAACAGTGGGAAATCCGGAAGTTCTATGTCGCCGATTTTAGGCATTGACTGGCTTTTGGGACAGCAAAATTACAAATAAAGGCAGAATTCAGTAGAAGTTATTCATCTTCAATCCGTTGCAGCTCGCTTTTTTGTAAGTCTGCAGAACGGTTTTGGAGCCTGAAATTCCCCAGGTTGTAGGTGAAGCCAAGGCGCACAAATCGCGTTTCGGGCCGGGCGTAAAACGAATTGTCCTGGTTGGCATATCGGGTGGTATAGGTGGCGTTGGCCTTGCCTAAAAGGTCTTCAGCCACCAGGGATACTATGGCCCTGCCTTCCCAAAGGGATTTTCGCAAGCCTACGTTCAGGGTGGTTGTTTCAGACATTTTGTAGGTGCCGTTCAAAAAACCGCTCAAATACAGGATGGATGCTTCGGCGGTCAGGCTTCCGTCTTTTGAAAGGGTCAGGGAGTTGTTCAAATACCCGTAAAAACCGGTCACTTTGTTGGTGTAGGTGTCAATGTCACTCTCTTCTGCCAAAAACGTCTCGTCCTCGTAAAAGACCGAATTATAGGAATACACATACCAAAATGGGGTAAGGGAGGTGGAGATGGTCACGTCCAGGCCATAGGAATAGCTGCTTTCAACATTCTGGTTGATTTGCCTCAGGGTTTGGTTCTCGTTGTCCTGAAAACTAAGGGTGCTTATATAACGTCCGTTGTCCCGGTAATACAGGTCGACAAAAAAAGTGTTCTTGACCGTCCAGTTCAGGTTGAAGTTGTGGCTGAAGTTGGGAACCAGGTCGGGGTTGCCCTCATCGTAGTCGTTTTCGTTGAGGAAAAAGCGAAACGGGTTCAGGTCCTGATAGTTTGGCCGTGTGAGCCTCCGGTTATAGGTCAGGGCCAGGCTGTGGTCCTCCCCCAGCGTCCTGGAAAAATACAGGGATGGGAAGAGCTCGGTGTAGCTCTGCCGGTTGATTTCATCCAGGGTTTCCGACCGGGCCTTTACTTCGGTATGCTCGGCCCGAAGCCCCATTTTGAGCGTCCAGGGGTCCCAATCCTTGTTAAGGCTCACATAGGCCGCATAAACTGATTCATCATAGATAAAGCGGTCGGAGAGGGCAATATCAAAAGGTGGCTGGGTGTCCTCAACATCCAGGTAATCGATTTGGCTCCCGGATCGAATAAAGGAGCCTTTTAGGCCGCTTTCAACACTCCCGGACTGAATGGGGGAATAGAAATCCGCCTGGGTCGTAAAAATGTCAATGTCCTGGAACGCGTCCGTGGCGAAGGTGAAATTGCGCAAAAAGGCTCCCGAGGGGTCGAAATAGTCCGTGCTTCCCTTTTGTACGCGAGCCAATTCGTAATAGGTATAATGGGCGTTGGCTTTTAGGGTGGCCCCTTCCTTTTTCAGCCTGCGCTCGTAATTCAGGTCGAAGGAGTAGTTCAGCCGGTCGTCTTCCAGTTCTGTTTCAGTGCGCAATGTGGAATCAACGGCGCCGGAAGCGTTTCGCATTACGGTTTCCAAATTGTAATCGCTCTGGTTGTTGGGGGAAATGCTCAGGTTTGAGGTGAAATTTAACTTGTCTCTCTCGGATGGACTGTAATCCAGGATCAGGGAGGCCTGCTGGTCAAGGGATCGGGACACCCGCTCCAGGTTTGTATTCCACCGGGCAAACACCTCCTGCTGGTCGTCAATGAAGTTTATCCAGCTCTCGGATTCCTTGTAGTCCTTACGGGGGCTTATGTTGTAATTGGCAAAAACACCAAATTTTCCCGCCTTGTAGTACTGGCTTGTCCCAATGCTGTCCTTTGGAAATACCGCCTGGGTATACTGTCCGCGCACGCTGCCCCTGTACCCGGGCACGATGTTCTGGCGGGTCCGGATGTTGAGGACC
>CBDUBB010000191.1:0-5145 GCA_965365265.1 uncultured Flavobacteriaceae bacterium | reverse complement strand
TCATTGGGTATTTCGCCCGTTCCCATGCCGATCTCCTCCCCCTGGTAGAAAAATGGGACCCCACGGACAGTCAATTGTAGCAAAGCCAGTGTTTTTGCCTTTTGGAAATCATTGTCGAGCAGGCTTATGCTGCGCACCCGGTCGTGGTTGCTGAAAACATAGGTAGGGAGATACGGTTCGGGGTAAAAGGCCTCGTATCGGGAAATACTTTCCCGGAAAAAGCCGGCATCCCATTCCAGCTCGGAAATATCAAACAGGAAAACCAGGTTTAATCCATCCCTATTAGGGCCCAGAAATTTCCGAAGCGTTTTATGATCCCCAAAAACCTCCCCCACCAGGAACCGGGGAGGGCTGTATTCTGAAAGTACGGTTCGCAGTTCCCTGGCCAGCTCAAAATCATCCGGGTGGTTCATCGTATATTTCTTTTCCTGCCAGAACATCCGCGTAAAATCGGGGTCCGGCAATACTCTGAGCGTAAAAGGGTTGTCCCTGAACTCGGGATCTTCGAAAATGTAGTTGAAGATATCGAGGCGGAAGCCATCCACCCCCTTGTCCAACCAGTATCGCACCGCATCGAACATGGCTTCCTTCACGGCTGGATTCCTCCAGTTCAGGTCAGGCTGAAAGGACAGGAAGGAAGAGAAATACCATTGATCGCGTCCTGGCTCGTAATGCCACCCGTTCATTCCCAGGGCACTGTGCCAGTTGGTGGGGGGCTCATCCCCTACTCCTGTCTTCCATACATACCAGTCGCTTTTCGGATTGTCCCTGTCGGTGCGGGATTCCTCAAACCACGGGTGCTCCTCCGAAGTGTGGTTCAGAACAAGATCAAAAACGACCTTCAGATCCCTCCTGTGGATCTCACGGATCAGGCTGTCAACCAGGATGGTATCGCCGTACACCGGATCCGGGAGGTAGTAATCACTCACGTCATATCCGTAATCTTTTTGGGGGCTTTTGAAAAATGGCGACAGCCAAATCGTTTCAAATCCAAGGTTTTTGATATAGTCCAGCCTGCTTATTATACCCCCGAGATCCCCAATCCCGTCCCCGTCAGAATCCTGGTATGACCTGGGATACACCTGGTAAACCGTTGTCCCTTCCCACCATTCCTTTTGGGAGGCAACAGGCTGCGTTGACGAATCCCCGGAAATTTCCGGAATGGGTTCAGCCGGGTTCCAGAGATTGACGATCAGCAAGAGGACCAAAAGACCCAGGAATGCTGCCAGGAGGATACGCAGGATTCGTTTTACGAACTTCATATTGTTTATTTCGACTCTTGTAAAGGTATGTAAATGCGGGAACACCCGTTGCCTGGTTTGCATGGAGAATTCACCAATTCACAAGGTCCTGAATCTGTCGGCTTTCCAGGGAAACAGCCTTAAATTCCGTATCTTTAGTAACCGCTCCGGGAGGTTTTCCCGATGGCTGTCCTCCATTGGAGGGACCGAGTTTTTACAATGCTACAGACCCATTTTTCACGCATACAAAAATCAACACCTATGAAGTATCGCGTACACCGAATCGATGTCAGTAAAGACAACATGCAGGAAAAAATCGAAAACTTCCTAAACAAGGTAGATGGGGAGGTGATTTCCATCATCCCACATGTCCGCCCGACCTTCCAGTTTATGGGGGCCACCGCCCGGACGGATTTTATCCTGGTCGTTGAAAAGAGGGACACCCACTAAGCCGGGCGTCCAAAGAACCTGTAACAACCGGGCATTTCAGGCCTCAATACGGTGAAAAGCAGGACGCGCCGCCTGCAGCCTTTTGTTCGTCATGGTATCACCCCGGAACATAAATTGTTGGTTCGCTGCCCTTTATATTTCAATATCATTTATAGCGTTTCCCCAATGGGAAGCTTTATCTGTACGCTTCTTGAAAAATTCCTACTTTTAGGTAAAATTACCTGTCACGGGGAAGGGGTTTAAAGGTCCCCGGACTCAGGGTCAGGGATTGACCTATTCCGTTCAGAAAAAAACCAAATCATGAAAAACCAACCGCTTTCAAACTCCCTGCGCCGTGCTGCCAGGGTACTGATCATTTCGGGTCTTCTGTCCTTCTCCATGGGATGCAGGGATAAGGACCCCGAAGCAACCGAAGTGCAACCTGTGGCAGAACAGGAAATGCCCGAGGTAAAAGAGGAAACCATTTGGCACATCAAAGCCGTTCATCCGGAAGGCAGGTTCCTGGATGTCAAGGCACTGGATAAAGATGGAAACATTTATGATGTGAAGGCGATTCAGGATTCGGACCAGCGGCAGCTGATGGATATCAAGGCGCTGATGGGGGGCGAGAAATTGCCCGTCAAGATTTTAGTGAGTACAGATGAGTACGCCCCGGTAAAGGCCATAGGTACGGATGGGACTATATATGACATCAAAGCCCTGACTTCAGCAGGGGAACGTCTCGACGTAAAGGGTGTCAGCCGGGACGGGAACATAATCGACATCAAAGCCATCAACAATGAAGGTACTTTTTACGGCATTAAGGCGATTTCTCCATCAGGCCAGCTAAACGACGTAAAGGGAGTCAAAATGTTCAGGAACGACCTTGAGGCCACCATTAACGGGGTGGAGGTTCATGCGCATATCAAGGCGCTGCCCCAGGCCGCACGCCTGGGAGGCACCGGGATCTGGCATATCAAAGCCATCCACCCGGAAGGCAGGACCCTGGACGTAAAAGCCCTTGACCAGGATGGCAACATCTACGACGTTAAAGCCATACAGGATTCAGGCCAGCGGCAGTTGATGGATGTGAAGGCGCTTATGGAAGGGAAAAAAGCACCTGTAAAGATCCTGGTAAGCGAGGATGCCTATGCCCCGGTCAAGGCACTGGGCGAGGATGGCACCATCTATGATATCAAGGCGCTGACCCCTGAGGGAGAACGACTGGATGTCAAAGGGGTCCGAAGATCCGGAAATATTACCCATATCAAGGCTATCAGCAAATCAGGGGATTTCTACGGGATCAAGGCCATTTCCCCTGAAGGCATGCTGAATGATGTCAAAGGGGTAAAAATGTCGGAAGCCGACCAGGAGGCTCTCATCAATGGCGTGAAAGTGCATGCGCATATCAAGGCACTGCCGCAAATTGACTGACACCGGTTTTCTAATATATTGGCCCATGACAGGGCTATTGCCCCGGAAAACACCAACTCGCAAATACACATACTCATGAGTAGTAAAACCGCCATGATCTACGCCACCGTAGACGGACATACCCGGAAGATTTGTAACAGGCTGAAGGAAGTTCTCGAAAAACACGGCCAGCCCGTGGATTTAGTGAACATCGAAGATTTTGACGGCGACCTGTCTCCCTATGACCGCATCATCCTGGGTGCCAGTATTCGCTACGGGGTACACGACAAACAGCTCGTTGAGCTTATCAATACCCGCCAAAAAGACCTGGAGTCCAAACGCACCGCCTTCTTCTCTGTAAACCTGGTGGCCCGTAAACCGGAGAAGAGCAGTCCGGAAACAAACCCCTATGTGGTCAAATTCTTCAAGAAAATAACCTGGAAGCCGGATATGACGGAAACCTTCGCGGGCATGCTGGACTACCCCAGGTACTCCTTTTTTGACCGCACCATGATCCGCCTGATCATGTGGATGACCAAAGGTCCCACGGACCCCAGGACGGTTAAGGAGTACACCAATTGGGATAAGGTAGCCGCCTTTGGGGAGCGGTTGAGCAGCTTATAAAGGAGGTTTAGGAAGTTCTTGAGAAGGCTTCCTTACCCCCATGGATTAGGTTCGCAACCTTGGATATATTCCTGGTTTCTCCAAAGTGGATGTTTGATCGCAATTCTTTTGGTTGGTATTCACCATAAACCGGTAGAAGACGTAGTTGCATCATCTAAGTAACAGGAGTTACAGATTTAAAACAAAAAAAACAGTACCTCTGGAACATGAAACAAATAAAGGGACCTATGAAATATTATTTCGAGAAAAAACTGGAAAACATATCCTTTGACGAGGCTATCCAAAAGGCCACAGAAGCCCTCAAAGAAGAAGGCTTCGGGGTACTTACTGAAATTGACGTAAGCGCTACCATGAAAAAGAAACTGGATGTGGATTTCAGGCCTTACCGGATCCTCGGGGCCTGCAGTCCTCACCATGCCTACCAGGCGCTTTCGGCCGAGGACAAGATCGGGGCCATGCTGCCCTGCAATGTCATTGTCCAGGAGGTAGCCGGGGGGGTGGAAGTGGCTGCCGTGGATCCGGTAGCATCCATGAGTGCAGTGGACAACAAGGATTTGGAGCCTGTAGCCATGGAAGTTCGGTCGAAATTGCAGGCAGTAATCGGACGCCTCTGATTACCTGCCCGGAACACCCGGGCTGGAATTAGTGTTTTATTCCTGGCAATGGGGATCGGATGGCTACATTCCTGTCTTTTAATCCCTACCTTTGTGAATTAAAAGATTCCCATCAGGCTCAAAACTCTTACTTTTATAATCATGCAGTGGCTCAGGAAATTAACCTCCGGAGTTGGCAAAAGCGGAACTACAATGAAAGGAAAGGATTTGGAGATAGCAAATGAAACCAAATGAAAGAGTACCTCTGCAATATGATTACCGGGACAGGGTCCTACATCCCGGAAAGGCGCATCACAAACACTGATTTCCTTAATCGCGAGTTTTACGATCCAAGCGGACAGAAACTGGAGAAAGACAACCGGGAAATCATCAATAAGTTCCTGGAGATTACCACCATAGCTGAAAGGCGTTATGTGGGAGAAGACCTCAAAACCTCGGATATCGCCTATCTGGCAGGTGAAGCTGCCATTGAAGCTGCCGGTATCGACAAAGAGTCCCTGGATTATATCATTGTGGCGCACAATTTCGGGGATGTCACCGGATGTGGCGGACATTCTGACCTTGTTCCAAGCCTGGCTGCCCGTGTCAAGCACAAACTGGGGATTGCAAACCCGGAAACCGTTGCTTATGACATGATCTTCGGATGCCCGGGCTGGCTCGAGGCGCTGATACAGGCCAATTACTTCCTAAGGTCAGGGGATGCCAAACGGGCCCTTGTTATCGGTGCGGATGTGCTCTCGCGAATCTCAGACCCCCACGACAGGGACGGAATGATCTATGCCGACGGGGCAGGGGCGACGGTGCTCGAAGCCCAGGACACGAAC
>CBDUBB010000190.1:0-5151 GCA_965365265.1 uncultured Flavobacteriaceae bacterium | reverse complement strand
GAACGGCCAATATGGATATCCGGAGCTTCGACCTGAACTTCGAGATCATGTCGGTAATCTACGGCAGGGCCATGGGGGAGAAAATGGAGCAGATGTTCCTGGAAGACCTGAAAGACGCCGAACACATCACCCTCGACAAATGGAACAGCCAGGGTTCCCTGAAATTCCTGACCTTTGCCATTGCACGTCTGGTTTCGTCCCTGCTTTGATCCCGGGGTAGCCGACCAGTTCATGAAAAGGAGTATCCGAGACAGAGGCGTTTGCAGGCAGCCCGGTCCAATGCTGTTTTATTTCGAAAAACACGTTTAAATACTTAGGGGTAACCCAATGATCAAAAACATCATATTAATTTTTACAGCTGCCACCCTTTTATGGTCATGTCGTAAGGAACAAGCGGTGACAAAACCTGTTGAGCTCGAAGAACTATCCATAGCCGGGATCCACCAGGCCTACCAAAGTGGGGCTTTTACCTCCCAGCAGTTGGTCAGTGCCTATCTCCGGCGGATTGAAGAACAAAATGACAAGGTCAATGCCATAACTATCCTTAACCCGGATGCCCTTGAGGTGGCCAAATCCCTGGACGAAGAATTCGAAAAAACCGGGAAGTTGCGCCCCCTGCATGGCATACCCCTGATCGTAAAAGACAATATCAATACGGCCGGGCTGCCCACAACGGCGGGATCCCTGGCCCTCCAGCATTATATCCCCGAAGAAGATGCCTTCATTATTCAAAAACTGGTGGAGGCAGGCGCCATCGTTCTGGGAAAATCCAATATGGCCGAATGGGCATTCAGCCCTATGCACTCGGAAAGCTCTACTGCGGGAACCACCCGAAACCCATATAATTTAGGATATGTTCCCGCCGGCTCCAGCGGGGGAACCGGTGCCGCAATTGCAGCCAATTTCGGTACCATAGGCCTGGGGACCGACACCGGGAATTCCATACGCGGCCCCTCCTCCCACGGGGCGCTGGTGGGGTTCAGAACGACCCTGGGGCTGGTCAGCCGGAGCGCCATTGTGCCGCTGTACCTTCGCAATGATGTAGTGGGGCCCATGTGCCGGACCGTTGCCGATGCGGTACGCGTCCTGGAAGTCATCCGGGGCTATGATCCGGCGGATCCCATAACCAGGCATTCTGAAGGAAAGATACCAGAAAATTACCGGCAATTCCTGGTGAAAGATGGACTAAAGGGATCGCGGATTGGCGTGCTTCGGATCCTTTCAGAGGCGGACCCGGACCCCGAAGTGAAAGCCCTTTTTGAACAAGCGCTAAAGGACCTGGATTCTTTGGGGGCAACAGTGGTGGACCCTGCCGTCATCCCCGGTTTTTCTGCCCTGAGTGAAAACCAGTGGTGCGCCACCTTCCGGGAGGACCTTGAAAACTTCCTGAATTCTTATGTGAAGACCGATAGTCTCAAAACCCTGGAGGACATTATCCGGGTGGGGACCAAATCGGACTTTGCACGGGAACGACTGAAAAGGAATGCCGAAAACAGCGGACGGTGGGAACATCCGGAAATCCCCTGCGGGGACCCCTTCACGGACCCGTTGCGAATTGCGTTCAGGGAGGGGATTGAAAAGGTTATGGATTCGCTGGAACTGGATGCCCTCGTATATCCGACCTGGAACAACAAACCCGCCCGGATTGACCACTTTGCCGAGGAGTACAGGGGAGACAACAACCAACTTATCAGTCCGCATACAGGACAACCGGCCTTTACGGTTCCCATGGGGTTCACTTCTGAAAATTTACCAACAGGGCTTCAGTTTCTGGGCCGGATGTTTGATGAACCTACCCTCATTAGGCTGGCGTTTGGGTATGAACAGGGTACGGGCCACCGTAAGCCCCCAATACTGGATTGAGGCCAATTATTAAAATGAAAGCGTTTTGAGAAAAATACGCCTCTATATCGCCATGAGCCTGAATGGAAAGATCGCCAGGCCCGATGGAAGCGTGGACTGGCTTGAGCAGATCCCGAATCCCGACAAGACGGACTATGGGTATGAAGCATTCTTCGGGGAAATAGATACAACCCTTCAGGGATTCAACACCTACCAACAGCTCCTGAGCTGGGAAATCCCATTCCCCTATTCCGGGAAAAAGAACTATGTACTGACCCGCAAAACCCACCTGGAAGATACCGGGGAGGTGGAGTTTATCAGGGAGGAACCCATAAAATTCCTGCGGCAATTGAAAGAACAGAATGGGAAGGATATCTGGCTGATCGGGGGAGGTAAAATCAATACGCTCCTGCTCAATGCGGGCCTGGTAGATGAAATGCAGATTTTTGTAATGCCCGTCATCCTGTCTGAAGGTATCGACTTGTTTGGAGGCCTGCCCGAAGAAACAAGCCTGAGGTTGCTCAGCAGCAACTCCTATTCCTCCGGAGCAGTACAGTTGACTTACAAAATTGAAAATACCAGCGGGTAATATATCAAATGGAACGCATCTCATCCGATATCGTAATTATTGGGGCAGGCCTGACAGGGTTAACCCTCAATTACTTCCTCAGGAACAAAGCCCTTAAAGTACACTTGTTGGAGGGCAGGGACCGGGTGGGTGGGAGGGTCCACACCCTTCGTCCTGAAGGCGGCCCGCCGGTCGAAATGGGAGCCACCTGGCTGGGCACACAGCACACCCGTCTTTTCTCACTCCTGAAATCCCTTGACATTGAGGTATTCTCCCAAAAACTGGGAAATCAGGCCATCTACGAATGGATCTCCACCAGCCCCCATCAGCTGGTGGCCCTGCCCCCAAACCAGGAACCGAGTTACCGGATAAAGGGGGGGACAGCCAACCTGATAGATGCCCTGGTCGGGGAAATAGCTCCGGAATCCCTTCACCTTGGTGAACCCGTTGAGAGGTTAACAGCCACCCCTGCTGGCATAGAGGTACATACCCGTACCAGGATTTTCGAAGCCCGTGTGGTTGTCTCCACCCTTCCTCCGAACCTGCTGTTGAAGAACGTGGCTATAACCCCCGAACTTCCCGGCGAGCTCACCGGGATCATGGGGAAGACCCATACCTGGATGGGTGAATCCATCAAATTTGGCCTTACCTTTAAAGATGCCTTCTGGCGGGGCCCCAACAGCAGCGGGACCGTTTTCAGCAATGTAGGACCGGTTACGGAACTCTATGACCACTCCTCCTGCACGGATGATTCGCATGCCCTGAAAGGATTCCTGAACGGCACCTATGCCTCCATGACAAAGGATGAAAGACAGGCCCTGGTCCTTACCCAACTCCGCAAATACTTCGGCGACAGCGTTGAAAACCACTCAGGGTACCACGAGGCCGTCTGGGCAGAGGAACCCTTTACCTATACACCCTACCGGACGCACGTACTGCCACACCAGAACAATGGGCATGAAATCTACCGGAAACCTGTGCTGGGTGGAACGCTTTTTATCGCCGGTTCGGAAACGGCCCCTGCATTCCCGGGATATATGGAAGGGGCGGTGCGGAGTGCTGAGTTTGTTTGTGCCCAACTGGAAAACATCCTCTGATAAAATCCGGAAACACCTTTTCAAAACTCGATCCCTACGCCGAGTTCATATAGGGTTTCTGATTCCGGCACCCCTTCCAGGGGGTCCAGGTTATCGCGGAAGCGCACATCAAACTTGACCACAAAATTATGGTTGGGTTTGTAATTGAATCCTACCATCCAAATGTTCAGATTGTTCCGGACAAAAGAATCGGCTTCGAATTGCGGGCTCACTCTGTGGTGGGTATCCAGCCGCTCATAGCGAACAAATACCGGAAGCTCCGGGCTGGAAACCGTAAATATACTTCCGGATTTATGCACCTTTTTCAAAGAGGGGGCTACCAGGCGCAACAAATCCATGCTCGGCTCTATATAGAATCCATATACCTCTTTGCCCAGGACCTGACCCACCCCTTGTTCGGACTCCGTAAGCAGGAATAGTTCGTCGGTTTCCCCAAGGGTTCCGTAGGCCCCCATCCCCAATAGGCTAAATCCCTTGTAATCCCAGCGGGCATATCCCGAGAGCATAAACACGGGAGCAGACACCTTCCGCTCCTCCCCTTCCACGATCACGGTCTGGTTACGGCCGGATTGGTTATAGTACCCACTCAGGCTCACGGTCAGGTTTTCTCGGGGCAGGTAATTCAACTGGGCATTTAGAGCGATTTTGTCAAACGATTCCAACTGTCCGTCTGCCCCGCTTCGTATCCAGCTGGCATCCGTGAAATTCCTTCCCAGAATTCCATTGGTAAACCCCAATGCATAATTAAAGGTATTGAACAGGTCCCCATAGATTGTGATCCCGGCCTCGATCCATTCCGAAGGCAGGATCAACCGCTCTGTTTCCGGACGGTTGACACTTTGAAAAAGCAAGGGTTCCTCGTTGTTGTTGATATATCCGATGTTCAGCGGCTGCAACCCCATCCGGAAGCTCATCCAGCGCTTGTAGATGATATCCATGTATACTTCGGGGTAAAAATGGGTTTCGCTTTCCGAGTTCCCCTCAAGGTGTTCGAAGCCCAGTTCCGTGGTGATGAACAATCTATCGGTCAGGCGAATGCCGATAAATGGCGTGATCCGATAGAGCTGGTTAAAATAGAGCTCCAGGTCTTCGGAGCTTACGTCCCTTAAATCCCCCCCGTTGAACACATTGGCAAATTCCGCATATCCTGAAAAAGCAATTCGATCATCCGAATAAAAAATTTCCGATGCAGCACGTCCCAGGCCCGGGTACTGGCCTTTGCGATACCCATCCCCTCCCAGCTGGTCCACCGTGGACAAGGTATCTGTCTGAGCATAGGAGGCAAAGCAAGAAAACAAAACAAGGCTGTAAAAACAGAAATAGGTACGGAGAAGACTGACTGAATTCATGGGCTTGCATTCTTTGCGCTTGGTAATTTCTATTGCTTTCTGAAGATCTGCACGAACTCTTTTTGACACAAATCCCCATTAAGCACAGTTCCAGGGAGGCTATTCCCTTCAAAAGTAGCATCGGATCCCAATTTCCAGAATAAACCAAATGCGGATCCATCTACCATAAAGATAGTGCAAGGCTCCCGTAATTTAATCATGAACTTCCGATACATTTCCCGGGATGTGAATCGTTAGATCCCTCTCGTATCTGCTGCCCTTCCCCAATCGGAATTTGAGTCAGGCGTGCTGCTTC
>CBDUBB010000189.1:0-5153 GCA_965365265.1 uncultured Flavobacteriaceae bacterium | reverse complement strand
TCTCCTGCCAGAAGGGTGCGCGACAATACGACCAAGCACACGCTTGAAAATGTCCTGGAAACCGGGGAAGTGGTCATCAATGTCGTTACGCACTCAATGGTGCAGCAAATGTCCCTGGCAAGCACGGAATACGACCGTGGGGTAAACGAGTTTCAGAAGGCGGGTTTTACCATGCTTCCCTCAGAAATAGTCAAACCCTGGCGGGTGGGGGAATCCCCGGTACAGTTCGAATGCCGGGTGACCAAAGTAGAAGCGCTTGGTGAGGAAGGAGGGGCAGGCAATCTCGTCTTTTCCGAGGTGGTCCGGATCCATATCAAAAAAGAGGTCCTCGATGGCGAGGGCAGGCTGGACCCTCTGAAACTGGATCTGGTGGCACGTATGGGGGGCAATTGGTACAGCCGGGCAGCGGACGGACTTTTTGAAGTGCCAAAACCCCTTACCAGCAAGGGTGTTGGTGTCGATGCCATACCGGAAGCCATCAGGAATAGTCCCATACTCACCGGAAATGACCTGGGAAGGCTCGGAAACTTTGAATCGCTCCCGTCGGAAGCAGAGGTTAACGCGTTTGTGGAGGAGACCATGGAGGCCCGTACTTTGCTCAGTTCAGAGGATCCCCTGCGGATCCATAAACAGGCCCAGGCCTACTTGCAGGAGGGTGATGTGGATTCCGCCTGGAAGATATTGCTGGCGGGCATCCGCTGAACGTTAAATATGAAAAGTAAGAAAGCCGGCTAAAATAAAATTATCAATATACAAAACAGAAAGAAGCGAGAATTATGGAAGTACAAGGCACGATCAAATTGATTGACGAGACCAAAACCTATGGGAACAACGGGTTCCGGAAGCGGGAACTGGTTCTTACCACAGACGAACAATACCCACAACACCTGCTTATCGAATTCGTTCAGGACAAGACGGATTTGCTGAACAACTATCAGGTAGGACAGCAGGTCCGTGTCAGCATTAACCTGAGGGGAAGGGAATGGGTAAACCCGCAGGGTGAGACAAAATATTTCAACTCCATTCAGGGATGGCGGATAGAAGTCCTCCAGGCTTCAGAGGGAGAAGGTGATATGCCGCCTGTTCCTCCGATGGAAGCCTTTGAACCCGCGGAAGACCTCAAAGAAGAGGACTACGACGACCTCCCCTTCTAAAGGGAGCCGTAACGGAACGTAGTAGCCACCAGGTGGCATACGGCAACGGCCGAACCTGCCCAAAATGTCATTGACACGCACCATTGAACTGATATTCAGGCGATTCCTTCCTTCGCCCTTCGTGATCGCTTTGCTGCTAACGCTGTTGACCATGGTACTTGCCCTGCTTTTCGGGCAGTTTCCAAAAAGCGATTCAGCATGGGAAGGGGTGCTTACTTCGTGGGAGCACGGTCTCTGGAACCGGGGATTGCTGGTCTTTGCCTACCAAATGATGCTGATTTTGGTACTGGGCCATGTACTTGTGCTGAGCAAGCCCATGGAACGTCTGATCCTGCGCCTGACTTCGCTGGCCGGAAACGGTGCTTCGGCCGCTTTCCTGGTTGTATTTTCAACTGCCATCGTTTCATTTTTTAACTGGGGCCTCGGGCTTATTTTCGGAGCCCTGCTCGCCAGGAAGGTGGGAGAACATGCACAGCATCGGAAGATCCCACTCAATTACCCGCTGGTGGGGGCGTGTGGTTATGCCGGCCTTATGGTATGGCACGGCGGTATCAGCGGTTCGGCTCCCATAAAGGTTTCCGAACCGGGCCATCTGACTGGCCTGTTGGAAGGCGTCCTTCCCGCATCAGCCCTGGCTGAATTCCCGGAGACGATCCCCAGTTCCGCCACTATTTTCAGCTCCTGGAACCTTACCCTCTTCTTCCTGGTGGCTGTCGCGATAAGCGGGCTCGCATACTATTTGGGAAAAACCACGACTCCCACCCATATTTCCCTCCCGGATTATCGGTTTTCCGAGGCAGATGACCCCCCTGTTAAAGGGGCGGAAAGGCTGGACAGGTCCTCCTGGCTAGCCATGATACTTGCCGGCCTGATATTCCTGGCTTTCCTGGTGCAGTACCTGCCCCAGCTGAGATCGCTGAACCTTACCCCTGACATGTTGAATTTTTTCATGCTTGGTCTTGCCATACTCCTGCACGGGAATATAAAGCGGTTTCTGCAGGCCGTGGAGGAAGCTATTGGGGACACCTCGGGGATCCTGATTCAGTTTCCGCTGTATTTCGGAATTATGGGGATGATGACGGAAAGCGGACTTATCCATGAGATCTCTGATTTCTTCATTGCCATCAGTACAACAAACACATTTCCGATCTTTACTTTCTTCAGCGCCGGGCTTGTAAATATTTTTGTGCCCAGCGGGGGAGGACAGTGGGCCGTTCAGGGACCCGTGATTCTGGAGGCAGCCCAAACCCTTCAGGTCCCCCTGCCCAAGGCTGTGATGGCTCTGGCCTACGGAGACCAGCTGACCAACATGCTGCAGCCATTTTGGGCCCTGCCCTTGCTTGGGATCACCCGCTTGAAGGCCCGTGAAATCCTACCTTATTCCTTGATGTTTATGGTGCTGGGCGGCATGATTTTCCTGGTAGGGTTGTGGATTTTATAACGGATTTGTATTTTTTTCAAAAGCCAAGATGAAAGAGCATAGAATTCCGGTTCCCATTCTGAGTAAATCACTGGTGTTTCCACCAGCGACCCAGGCGACTTCGGAAGGCCTGGTGGCCGTTGGGGGCGACCTGGGGACGGATCGGCTCATGCTGGCCTACAGGTCCGGGATATTTCCCTGGTTCAACGATGATTCGCTCATCCTTTGGTGGAGTCCGGACCCGAGGATGGTTTTGTTTCCCAATAAGCTGAAAATCTCCAGGAGCATGAAGCAGTTATTGGGAAGGGGGCGGTTTAAAGTGACGCGCAACCGCGATTTTACGGGGGTTATATCGCAATGTGCGCGCACCCGGAGGAAGGGGCAGGCAGGGACCTGGATCACTGAGCACATGATACAGGCCTATGAGGAATTGCACAAACTCGGCTATGCAGTTTCCTATGAGGTCTGGGAAGGAGGTAGACTGGCAGGAGGGTTGTACGGAATTGATCTGGGGCATGTGTTCTGCGGGGAAAGTATGTTCAGCCATAGCTCCAACGCTTCCAAGGTGGCATTCATACATATGGCCCGGGAAATGGAGGAAAAGGGATACCGATGCATCGATTGCCAGGTATACTCGGATCATCTGGCCAGCCTGGGCGCAGAGGAAATACCAAGAGAAGACTTTCTGGAACTACTACAGGTTGAAGACCAGTGAGGTAAGCAGAAAAAGGAATGGCCTGTTGCTGTCCCATAGCTGCGCGATCCTGTATTCTCCTCCTACCTGTATCTTTATCAGGTCGTTGGCCAGGTACCCAAGCCATCCGATCGTCCTCAGGGAATAGGAAGGCTCTATTCCCTTTCCAGACGTAAAAAGGCCTTCCAGCCCTCCTATCCAATAGAGTTCGCCGGGGTCTAGACTTTTGCCCTGTAAAGGACCATCCACTGCAAAGCGATACCTGAAGCGATGCAGCGTCAGGGAAGGAAATATCCGTTGTTCTGCCCTCAGACGGTGTCCAAATCGAAGGCTTTGCCCACGGTTTACAAAATTGACCTGTTGGGTCAGTCGAAGTTCATTTGTGTTTTGTTCCTCAAATGCCTCCCGGAACCGGTAGAGGATTCCCAGGCCAAGGCTGCGATTGACTCCCCAGTTCACTATGGAAAAATGCGACAGGTCCACATTCCGGGTGGCTATTTCTTCCTCCCCGAGATTCAGGTACAGGACCCGCTGGGCTATGGAAAAATTATGGGAATAAGTGGCTGTGACCGGATAGTTGAGGGAAACCCTGGGCTCCAATAATAAGGAGAGATCTTCCTGAGCCCACCCCAAAGGTCCTGCAATCACCAAAACAAAAATCCAGCATCGCTTAATACAGGACATGGTCATAGTTTGGGGGCAGGGACTTTTTCATCATTATGAAATTGCCCCTGGCATCATAGGTGATCTCGTAATCCCGGTAGCCTTCCTCAGTTTTCGCATGTATGATAAGTTCATATCGGATTTCAGGCAACAACAGGTTTTGGAAGGCATTCCGGAACGCAAGGGAATCGGAGGCAAAGGCAGCCCTGCGATATTGCTGCTGAATTTTCCGCACCTTGTATTTCGGGAAGGTTCCTGTGAGGTGCTTGCTGATCTCCTCCCAACTCTCCTGAGGGATATCCACGGGCTTAACACGAATTTCAATGTCTTCCAGATCCCCGGAATCGCTGAATTCTACGCTGTAGTGTAACCGGGCTTTTTTAAACTTGATCTCATAACTCACCCGGCCATTATCAATTTCCTTGTAAAAGCGGAGCTTGCGAACCCCTTCGAGATAAGGTTGGGCCTTTTCCAGGGAGGCGGTCGGGAACTGGGATTTTTTGATCCGGAATTCCCGTTCGGATTTGACCTGGGCAGAACCTGCGAACCCCAGTAGTAGCAGTAGCAGAAAAAAGACCCTGTTAAACTTCACGGTATCTAAAGCATGTTATTTCGTGGTCATTGACCATTCCCGTGGCCTGCATGTGGGCATAGACCACTGTACTGCCAACAAATTTAAATCCTCTTTTCTTCAGATCTTTGCTAATCCGGTCTGAAAGCGGGGTGTTCGCAGGAGCCAGCCTGCAGTCCTCCAGCGCGTTGATAATCGTCTTCCCGCCGGTAAAACCCCAGAAATAGTCACTGAAGCTGCCGAACTCTTGCTGTACCTTCATGAAAGCCTGTGCATTTGTGACGCTTGCCTGTATTTTAAGGCGGTTGCGGATGATTCCCAGATCTTCCAGAAGGCCAGCCACTTTTTCGGGTCCGTATTCTGCGATTTTCCGGTAGTCAAAGCCGTCGAAGGCCTTTCTGAAATTTTCCCTTTTCCGAAGGATCGTGATCCAACTCAGGCCCGCCTGAAAGGTTTCCAGGAGCAAAAACTCAAAAAGGGTGGCGTCGTCCCGCACGGGGACGCCCCACTGCTGGTCATGATAGGCTTCATACAGCGGATCTCCAACACACCAACCACAGCGTTTTTTATCCATTACCCTAAAGATAGGCAAAAAGATTACGATGATTTTGCGCCGATCGGGGGGCGGCAGCCAGGCACAGTATAAAAGAA
>CBDUBB010000188.1:0-5175 GCA_965365265.1 uncultured Flavobacteriaceae bacterium | reverse complement strand
GTGGAACGGCTGGATATTCGAAACCCCCAAATGAGTGTGGCGGCCCTTTCCGTGGAAACCATCAAGCGAATCCCGGTGGTACTCGGGGAAGCCGATGTAATCAAATCCATTATCCTGCTCCCCGGGGTGACCAATGCCGGGGAGGCTTCGTCCGGTTTCAACGTACGGGGAGGAGCCGTTGACCAAAACCTCATCCTCCTGGATGAGGCCACTATCTTCAATTCCTCCCACCTGTTTGGATTTTTCTCCGTGTTCAACCCGGATGCCATCAAAGACATCAAACTTTATAAAGGAGGGATTCCCGCCCGCTATGGGGGCAGGGTCTCCTCTGTGCTCGATATTTTCCAGAAGGAGGGAAACAGCAAGGAATTCCACCTCAGCGGGGGGATTGGCGCCGTTGCCAGCCGCCTCCTCGCAGAAGGTCCAATTGCAAAGGACAAGGCTTCCTTTCTCATAGGCGGACGCGCATCGTATGCCCATCTTTTCCTGCCGCTAATCGACCTTGATAACAGAGCCTATTTCTACGACCTTAATACCAAATTGAATTATCAGGTAAACGAAAAGAACAACCTGTTCCTCTCCGGTTATTTTGGCAGGGACCTTTTCAGTATCAACGATTTGTTTGTGAATACCTACGGGAATGCAGTTTTCAATTTCCGTTGGAACCACATCTTTTCAGACAAACTGTTCTCCAACCTCTCCCTGATCTATTCCGATTACTATTATGGCCTGGAACTGGATTTCGTGGGGTTTGAATGGGATTCAGGCATACAGAACTTCAACGTAAAGTACGACCTGAAACACTACCTGAGCGATAAGTTGCAGGTAAACTATGGGCTGAACAATATCTATTACGTATTCAATCCCGGTAAAATCATTCCGAACAGTGAAGATTCAGGGATCGTGGAGGAGCAGCTCACTAAAAAATACGCCAATGAGAACGCACTCTATGTGGACGTTTCCCATGAAATCACCGAAAACCTGAGCCTGGGATACGGCCTCAGGGTCAGTCAGTTCAATCGTCTCGGACAGGACGAATTTTATGTGTATGAAAATGACAACCCGGTGGATTTTGATCCCTTCAGCCTGGTGTATCAGGAAGCCACCCCCATTGACACTATCAACCCCAGCCGGGGTGAAACCCTCAAAAAATTCCTGAATTTCGAGCCGCGGATCTCCGCATCCTATGCGCTGAACGACCGGAATTCGATCAAGGCGAGCTATACCCGCATGGCACAATACCTCCACCTGTTGTCCAATACCAGCTCCCCCACCCCCCTGGATGTATGGACGCCCAGCGGGCCCTATGTGGAACCCCAGCTGCTGGACCAGTATGCCCTGGGCTTTTTCCGGAATTCACAATCAGGGGAATACAGTTTTGAGACCGAGGTTTTCTACAAGGAGGTAGACAACCGGATCGATTATATAGACGGGGCCAACCTGATCGCAAACAATGCCATCGAACGGGTAATCCTCAACGGGGAGGCACGCGCCTATGGTTGGGAACTGCTTCTGCGAAAGAATACCGGCTCCCTGACCGGCTGGATTGCCTATACCCTCTCCCGTTCCGAACAGCGAACCCCCGGCAGGGATTTGGGGATAGACAATGGCCGATCCGGTATAGAGACCGGGATCAACTTCGGGGAATGGTACAGCACCCCCTATGACAAAACACACGACCTCACGGTCTACGCGAACTACGAACTCAGCCGCCGCTGGAGTTTTAACGCGAACTTCCTCTACCAGACCGGACAACCCACCAACTACCCCGTGGGTCAGTTCCAGTTCGAAGGCCTGGTGGTTCCCTATTACGGATTGCGCAACCAGGAGCGCCTTCCGGATTACCACCGACTGGATATTGCGGCCACCCTGAGGCCCACCCCAAAACCGGACCGAAAGTTTCGGGGCGAATGGATCTTCAGTATCTACAACGTGTACAACAGGATGAATGCGGCTTCCATCAATTTCCGGCAAAATCAGGATACGGGGCGGAACGAGGCTGTCCGAACCTCTATTTTTGGGATTGTCCCCTCGGTAACGTATAATTTCAGATTCTGAGACGATGAAAAAGTGGTTGTTTCTTTTGGGTATCTGGGCGGTTGGGCTTACGTCATGCGAAGAGGTCATCGATGTAGAGGTGCCCGAAGAAGATCCCAGATTGGTGGTAGAGGGGCTCCTGCGCGTGGATACCACGGAGGTTTTTGTTCCAGTGGAGGTAAAGTTGAGCCAAACGGCCGGATTCTTTGATGAAATCCAACCGGTAACGGACGCGGACCAGGTCATCATCATCCTGCAGGTATTCGATGAGGATGGCATGTCTACGGGTACGGGGACCAAATCCCTAACCCAGCTGGAGCCGGGTAGCGGGATCTACGTCCCGGACCCCAGCTTCGATACAGACCAGCGCCTGAGGGTTTCCACAGTCCTGTCAGGTGACATCCTGTATACCCTTGTGGTTCAATGGAGGGGAAGGCGGTATGCGGCACAAACCAGATACGTGAGTTCCGTCCCTATCGATGAGCTCCGCCTGGGGGATGGCACCCTTTTTGACGAGGATGAAACAGAGCTTGTGGTGCGCTTTACGGACGACCCGGACCGGGATAACTTCTATGTGTTCGACTTTGGATTCGGCAATTTCCTGGCTACGGAAGACACCTTCTACAAGGGACAGCAATTTGAATTCTCCTATTTCTACGACGAGGACTTCGAAGCCGGCACCGAACTGGAGGTGGGTATCCTGGGGGCGGACCGCACTTTCTACAATTATATGGACCTCCTTATAGAACAAACCGATGGGCAACAGGGGCCTTTCCAGACCCCAGTGGCCACGGTACGCGGCAATGTCTTTGATGTGACCGATTTGGATAATGACGAGGTTTTTGATAATGTGGCGCAACCCAATACGTTCGGCCTGGGATATTTTGCAATCGTTCAGGAATTCACTGAGCGAATTACCATTGAATAATACATGAAGGGATGGGCTGCAATATCGGGGTTGGCACTTCTTTTCCTCCTGACCGCCTGCGAGGAGGTGATTGAGGTGGAAGTACCCGGGGATCGCCCCCGCCTGATCGTGGACGGGTTGATCCGTGTAGATGAGCAGGAACCCTATGTTCCGGTTCGCATCGCCCTTTCCGAAACCAATAGTTTCTTCGAGGAGCTCCCCGTAACCCAGGCCGAGAACATCATCATCCAGGTCGACCGTTTTGAGGCCGATGGCAACCTGATCGAATCCTTTACCTCCTCCCTGGCTGAAGAAGCTCCGGGAACGGGGATTTACATCCCGGACCCGGACGCCACCTTCGACCAGCGCATCCCAACGGTTTTACTGAATGAAAACGTGCGGTTTACCCTTCAGCTCCGGCATAAGGAGCGGCAGTATGTCGCCCAGACGTGGTATGAGCCTGTGGCACCTATCGACTTTTTGCTTCAGGGACGGGCCACCCTTTTCGAAGGGGATGAGACCGAGGTGATCGTCGCCTTTACGGACCCACCGGGAAAAGGGGATTATTACCTCTTCGATTTTGGCCCGGCGGAGTTCCTGGTTACCGAGGACACCTTCTATGACGGTCAGTTCTTCCAGTTCTCCTACTTCTACGAGGACCCAATTGAACCCGGGACCGAGCTCGAAATCGGCATCATGGGGTCAGACGTAACCTTTTACAACTATATGGACCTGCTTATCGGGCAAAGCGGAGGCCAGCAGGGTCCCTTTCAGACGCCTGTGGCAACGGTTCGTGGAAACGTAGTTGATGTCACCGGGCTGAACACCCAGGCCCGTTTTGACAATGCCGACCGGGCCGATACCTTCCCCCTCGGGTATTTTGCCATTGTGCAGGAGGACCGGAAATCGCTGATCATTCAGTGATCCCTGCCTTCGGAGATCCCCCTGAAATAATCCCGAACCGATTCCCGGGTCAGGGATGCTGCCCTTTTCATGTTATACGAGAGTGGTTGTTCTGGATCGGAAATCACCAACACCTCCTTAAAACCCTGGTTTAGAAGCCCTTCTCGAGGGACCTCTGACGTTCCGCAAACGGCAATAACCGGTATGCTGTGGTGCTTGCCGAGGGCGAGCACCCCCTGAATGAGTTTTCCACTCAGGGTCTGCGAATCGATGCGGCCTTCCCCCGTACAGATAAAATCCACAGAGTTATTTCGGACAAAATCCTCCACGCCTGTGAGCCCCAGCACGTATTCCGTGCCGCTTATAAAACGGGCTCCCAGAAAACAGTGCAACCCAAAGGCAGATCCCCCCGCTGCCCCGGCCCCGGCCAGCTGCCCGGCATGAATGCCCAACTGCCTGCCGACCGACCGATCCAGTTGGCGCAGCCCCCTGTCCAACTCCAATATAGCGTCATCGGAAGCCCCTTTCTGACGGGCATACACCTGTGCCGCTCCTTCTGGGCCCCAGAGCGGGTTTGAGACATCATTCACCGCTATGACCTCCACATCTTCGTTCAAAGCAGCCTCTTCCGGCTCAATAATGCCTGCAATCCTTTCGAGGTTGCCGCCGACCGGATCCAGCTCCCGACCCTGCCCATCCAGGAAACGATACCCGAAAACTGTGGCAATGCCACAACCCCCGTCATTGGTGGCGCTACCGCCCAACCCGACAAAAACCCTGCGGGCTCCCCTGAGAACCGCCTCGCGAATAAGCTGGCCTGTGCCACGGGTATGGGTGCGGAGCGGGTTACGTTCCGCTTCGCTCAGCAGGACCATGCCGGAGGCCGTGGCCATTTCCAGGAAGGCCTCCCCTCGGGCCCGGTCCAATAGGAATGGGGCGCGGATTTCCCTCCCAAGCGGATCTTCCACCATCACTTCAACCGTTTCCACCTCCCGTACCGAACGGACGGCATCGAGAAAGCCATCTCCCCCGTCAGAGGCGGGAAAACCTATCAGCTCTGCATCCGGAAAGACCTCGAGGACCCCGGCCCCAATTGCCTCCCGCACCTCTTTGGCTGTCATCGAACCTTTGAATTTATCTGGAATAAGTATCAGTCTCATCCATAAAGGGTTGGAAGCATGAAACTAAACAAAAGGATGAGAAAAAAGAAGCTGACAAGGATATAGACTTCCTTGGTCTTGAAATCCTTCCATCCGGGGCTGGAAACTTCCAGTGCCGGGGCGGCCGCTTTTTTGCCCGGAATAAGCCAGCTCACGAGGTAGGCAACC
>CBDUBB010000187.1:0-5203 GCA_965365265.1 uncultured Flavobacteriaceae bacterium | reverse complement strand
GTATATAGGGGAGGATTTCCGACCATGGGAAACTTCCGTCAACAGCGCGGCCTATGGTAACTGCCGGATTTATATGTGCCCCGCTGTAGGGGCCTGCAACTACCACTGCCACATAAACGGCCAATCCCCATCCTGTAGTGATTACGATCCAACCCCCGTTATGCCCCTTGGTATCCTTGAGGACAACATTGGCAACGACCCCCCCTCCAAGAAGTATCAGCAAAAAGGTCCCGATGATTTCTGCCGTGAACGCGCTCATGATCCGGCCGGGGTTTTGGCGTCTGCAGCCCAGGATTCCAAAGCCCTGATGGCCCGGTACCAACCTTGTATGCCCCTTTCGATGTGGTTGCGGTCTTCCCTGGGAACAAAGCGTCGGTCAACCTTCCGATCTTTTGGATCTCCTGAAGATCGTCCCAGTAGCCTACTGCCAGACCGGCAAGGAAGGCCGCTCCCATAACGGTGGTTTCCACGATTTCAGGCCGGACGGTTTCGGTATTGAGCACATCGGCCTGGAACTGCATAAGGAGATCATTTACGGTTGCTCCCCCGTCCACCCGCAGTTCCCGGATGGGAATGCAGGCATCTGCCTGCATGGCCTTCAAAATATCCATCGTCTGATAGGCGATGGAATCAAGGGCTGCCCTTGCGATGTGTGCATCGGTACTTCCCCGGGTAAGCCCAAAAAGGGTCCCGCGTGCCTCCTGGTTCCAGTAAGGAGCCCCCAATCCGGCAAAGGCGGGGACGAAATACACCCCGTCAGAATCGTCTACGCTGGAAGCCAGGCTTCCAACTTCAGAAGACTTTCCGATCATTTTCAGGCCATCGCGCAGCCACTGTACCACGGCCCCCGCAATAAAGATGCTGCCTTCGAGGACATAAGTGGTCTTGCCATTTATTTTCCAGCCTATGGAGGTGAGGAGGTTGTTTTTCGAGACAATGGGCGTATCGCCGATATTCATCAACATAAAGCAACCGGTGCCATAAGTGTTTTTGACCATTCCCTGGCTGGTACACATCTGCCCGAAAAGGGCGGCCTGCTGATCTCCTGCGATACCCGCGATCGGGATGCCCTCTTTAAGGAAGCCTGAATCCGTATGTCCATAGACTTCACTGGATTCCCTGACCTCGGGCAACATGCTTTCCGGAATATCGAGCAGTTCCAGCAGTTCTGTATCCCACTGAAGGGTGTTGATATTGAAAAAAAGAGTCCGGCAGGCATTGGTCACATCTGTTATGTGCAGGGAGCCCCCTGTCATGTTCCAGATCAGCCAGGTGTCTATGGTGCCCAGGAGAAGGCCTCCGGCTTTGGCTTTTTCCCGGGCCCCGGGCACGTTATCCAGGATCCACTTTACTTTTGTGCCCGAAAAATAGGCGTCAATTACAAGGCCTGTCTTAGACCTGATCAGCTGTTGTTTGCCTTCTTTTTTGAGTTGATCGCAGTACGCGGCGGTCCTTTTATCCTGCCATACAATGGCCCTGTAGACAGGTTTCCCTGTTTCCCGGTCCCAGACTACCACGGTTTCCCGCTGGTTGGTGATCCCTATGGCCCGGATCTGCCCGGGGTTGATGCCAGCCCTGGACAGGGCTTCGGAGGCCATTCCGGATTGGACGGCCCTGATTTCTTCCGCGTCGTGTTCCACCCATCCTGATTTGGGAAAATACTGTTGAAATTCTTTCTGGGCACTTGAGATTATCTCCCCTTTTCGGTTGAAAACAAGCGCCCGGCAACTGGTAGTCCCCTGGTCAAGGGCTAGGATATATCCGTCCATAAGGAAATTTTAGGCAGGCTGTTTGAAGTTTGGCATTGTCCTAAAATACGGGAAATATGAATAAAAATGCAACCATGCGCACCAGGGGGCCATCCAAAGATTCAATAAGTATCTTGAACTAATTGAGCCGAACGATCTCAAAATTCAGGATTCCTGCGAAGATCACCCATAGCAGGTACGGGACCAGGAGGTTGGCTGCTGTACGGTTCACAACCCGGAACTGACGGATGGTGAGCAGAATGAGGACCAGCAGTACAACAAGGATCACAAAAGCCGCCAGGGGCCGCCTGAGCCCAAAAAAGACCATGCTCCAGGTGGCGTTGTAAAGCAATTGAAAACCAAACAGATACAGGGCTGTTTTCACCCATTTATGGTGAAGCCCCCGTGCCCAGACCAGTCCGGCTGAGACCCCCATTAACAGGTAAAGAGTGGACCATACGGGGGCAAATACCCAATTGGGCGGGTTAAATGCGGGCTTGTTGAGCGTGGCATACCAGGTGTCAACAGATGATTGGGTGGCAAAACTGGATAAAAACCCTACCAGCATGCACGCCAGGATCGCAATGGCAATTTTCGCATAGGTTTTTCTACCGGATCTCATATGCCTAAAATAGCAAAATTTTCCAACCAGGGCCATGCGGCCGCAAAGGCATATCTTTGCAAAAAATCAGTGAATGACCGAACAAGACTTCATCCCAGCGTCCGGCGAAGGACTGCCCGACTCCGGATCTTTCAGGTGGGAGGCACCCAGCAATATTGCACTGGTTAAATACTGGGGAAAAAAAGCGGGTCAGATCCCCATGAACCCCTCTGTGAGTTTCACCCTGGATACCTGTGCAACACGGACTGAATTGCGTTACCGGAAATCAGAAACCCCCTCTGGAACTCCGTCTTTTGAAGTCTTCCTGCAAGGGAGTCCCGCACCGCATTTTCGGGAAAAAATACAATCCTTTTTCGAGAGAATTCTCCCTTTTCAGCCCTTCCTGTCCAGGTATTCGTTTGAAATCCATACGGAAAACACCTTTCCTCATAGCAGTGGGATCGCCTCCTCTGCAAGCGGCATGGCTGCACTGGCCCTCTGCCTGATGGGCCTTGAGCAGGCTATCTATCCGGACATGCGCCCTGAAATGTTTTACCGTAAGGCCTCTTTTCTGGCCCGCCTGGGATCCGGGTCTGCTGCCCGGAGCGTGAAAGGGAGTCTGGTTCACTGGGGAACCCATGCGTCCGTTCCCGGAAGTTCTGACCTTTTCGGGATTAGTTATCCCTTCCCGGTACATCCCGTTTTCGGGTCTTTTCGCGATACCATCCTCCTGGTGGACAAGGGTCAGAAACAAGTGAGCAGCACTGCCGGCCATGGGCTGATGCAGGGGCATCCCTATGCGAAAGCCCGGTTCGATCAGGCCCGGTCCCGTATCGAGGCCCTGCAACCTGTTTTCCGGGAGGGAGACCTGCATGCCTTCATTGAACTGGTAGAGTCAGAGGCGCTTACCCTGCATGCCATGATGATGACCAGCAGTCCGTATTATATCCTTATGAAACCGGCAACGCTCCAAATTCTTGAAAACATCTGGCAGTTCAGGAAGTCGGAGAACGAACCGGTCTGCTTTACCCTTGACGCCGGGGCCAATGTCCATGTGCTCTACCCGGAGGAAAGTCATGAAAAAGTCTATGCATTTATAAAGGATGCGCTGCTCCCCTTTTGCCAGGATGGACAGCACATTTGCGATCGGGTTGGCTCGGGTGCAAAAAGGCTTTAGAACACATTAACACTACCTTTAGAAGAAAGTTTCTTACTTTTGTCTTAAGTAGCTTATAGACAGGCATGAAAGGACCACTGTTTTATTCCAAGATTCTTCTGTTCGGAGAATACGGGATCATTAAGGATTCGAGAGGACTTTCCATCCCTTATAATTTCTTTAAGGGGGCCCTCAAAAAAGATCCCGATCTAAAGGGAAAATCCCTGCAGTCCAACAGTGGCCTCAAGGACTATTTCCGGTATCTGGAGGCCTTGCAGGAGGAATCTCCCGATCTGGTATCCTTTGATCTCGCTGCCCTAAAGGCGGACCTTGAAGATGGGATGTTTTTTGACAGTTCCATTCCCCAGGGGTATGGGGTTGGCAGCAGTGGTGCCCTGGTCGCAGCTCTTTACGACCGGTACGCACATGACAAAATTACGGTCCTTGAAAATCTCACCCGTGAAAAATTGCTGAAGCTCAAGGCAATTTTTGCGCGTATGGAATCTTTTTTCCACGGGAAGTCCTCCGGCCTGGACCCCCTAAATAGCTATCTGAGCCTGCCGATTCTCATCAATTCCAGGGACCATATCGAATCTACAAGCATCCCCTCCCAGAATCCCGACGGGAAAGGAGCGGTTTTCCTGCTCGATAGCGGAAGTGTGGGAGAGACAGCCCCCATGGTGCAGATCTTTATGGAAAAGATGAAGCAGGAAGGGTTCCGAAAAGTATTGAAGGACGAGTTTATACGTTATACGGATGCCTGTGTGGAAGATTTCATTAGTGGCAATGTCAAGTCCCTGTTCGGGAATATCAAGAAACTCTCCCATGTAGTACTGGACCATTTTAGCCCAATGATCCCAAAGGAATTCCATCAGCTCTGGAAGCAGGGGATCGAAACCAACGCCTATTACCTCAAGCTCTGTGGATCCGGAGGAGGTGGATACATTCTCGGATTTACCGAAGACCTCGACAAGGCCCGTGAAGCCCTCAAAGGGCATCGTTTGGAAGTGGTTTACAACTTCTAACCCACCCAATGCTCTCGCGTAGGACCCGCCTTTTCCTGCTGAAATCACTCAGCCTTTTTTCTATTGTTCGCGGGTATAATATTCTTGTCATCTTCCTGGCCCAGTACCTGGCTGCTATCTTTATCATGGCGCCCGACCTACCACTCCGTGAGGTGGTACTCGATGTAAACCTCCTGGTCCTGGTGGTTTCCTCCGCCCTGGTCATAGCAGGGGGCTATATAATCAACAGTTTTTACGATTCCGAAAAGGACCTTATCAATAAACCGGGGAAAAGCATGCTTGACCGGCTGGTGCCGCAACGCGTTAAGATCCAGGCCTATTTCATTTTGAATTTCCTTGGCGTGCTTTTGGCCAGTTACGTATCCTTCAGGGCGGCTCTGTTTTTTGCCGCCTATGTGTTCGGTATCTGGCTGTATTCGCACAAGCTTAAGAAAATCCCATTTCTGGGGAATTTCGTTTCAGCCACCCTGGCGATCACGCCCTTCTTTGCCATTTTTGTCTATTACAGGAATTTTGAGTCGGTTATTTTCGTCCATGCACTCTTTCTTTTTCTGCTGATCCTGAGCCGGGAACTGATCAAGGATATGGAAAACCTGGCTGGCGATATGGCACAGAACTACCAGACCATCGCCGTGCGCTACGGCACGCGGTTTTCCAAATGGTGCATCACCTG
>CBDUBB010000186.1:0-5230 GCA_965365265.1 uncultured Flavobacteriaceae bacterium | reverse complement strand
TGATGTACTCCTGAAAGGACTCCCCTGTATGTTGCTCCAGGATCAGTCCCAGCAGAATGTAATTCGTATTGGTGTATGTAAACTTTTCTCCGGGTCTGAACTGTGGCTCGTGCAGCCTATCCGCCATGCGGATCAGCTGTGCAGGGGTAAACCTCATGGTGGAATCCCCGAATATTTGGAGTTCAATCGCGTCGTCGTCCAGAAAATATTCGGGAAGGCCGGAGGTGTGGTTCAATAGATTTTTCAGGCGGACTTCCCCCAGGTAGTCGGCACTGTCAGTAGCCATGAGGCCCTTCAGAAGTTCGGGCCGGTCCAGCAGGTCTGTTAGTTTGTCTTCAAGGCCTATCTTTTTTTGTTCTACCAGTTGGAGAATACTGGTAGCCGTGAACATTTTGCTGCAGCTTCCGATCTCTACAGGATCACTGAAATCAGAAATGATCTGGCTCTCGCGTCCATCGTATCCCACGTAGTAAGATTCCCCGGCCGGATTTGTAACCTTCATGGTAATTCGGCATTGTACCTCTTTTGCCATGGGCTGGAGAAGGGAATCCAGTTTTTGACGGGTGGAATCCGGTATTTTGGACGCCGGGCCAGCCAATGGGAAGGATATCTCAGACCTGTTGATATCCCGGGTTAAAACCAATGCCCCTTCCCGAAGGTCGGGAGGCCTGATAAAGGAAAGCGAGATGGTGCCCAGGACGACCAGCCAGAGGAAACCAATGAACTTCTTATCCATTTTTTGTTTGTTTCAGGAATTTTGAGGATACAGCCCGTTTCATGTACCACCGTGGGCTGAGGGGATTTATTTAGAGGTCGGGTAGTGTTTCAGCCTTGCAAATTCGTAATCCTCCCGGGTTTCCAGGAGCTCAATGAGTTGCTTCAGCTCAGTCTCCTCCCAGTCTTTCTGGAACATCTCATCGTGGCAGAGCAATACCAGGTGATCCTTTGTGAAGGTCCTGCCACGGTCCAGATGCCGTTCGATCTGTTCGAAGATTTCCTCCGCCGTACCCACGGGTTCGCCGGTTTTGGGATCGTGGAACCATTCCATATCCCAGCCGTAAATCTCAAACCCGTTATTTGCCAGAAGGTCTGCCGCTTCGGAGCCGCTAGGGATATCGTCCTTGGTTCGATCGCCGATCCGCCACATATTCCTGCCGGGAAGCCTGGCAACCTTGTCCTCAGGTTTTATGATCTGGTGGCTTTTCTCAAAGTCTTCCAGCACACCTTCCGGATTGAAATAAAATTTGGAATAGTGGTTCCGTGCGTGGGAGTAGCTATGGTTGCCCACCTCTATATGGTCGTTATCCTTGTAAAGATCCAGATAATGTGGTTTGATCTCCGCATGCTTCCCAACCACCAGCACGGTGATCGGTACTTTTTCGTATTGTATGGCATCGGCTATTTTTTCACTCCCGTCCAGGGGGCCGTCGTCAAAGGTCAGATAGACATATTTTTTTGCTGCAGGAGCCTGGTCGGCAGCCATTTGGCCATACGCATGGACGGAAATGAGAAGTAACGCCAGCAATACAGCTGAGTGCAGGGGGTTTGGTTTCATGAAAGCTTCAAGTTTTAAGTTGTATGCAAGAGGCTATTTTTCAGATCGTAATGTACTAAATCTTTTGAAATTTCACCTCCGTAAATAGCCATCTCCATTTCAGAGCTCCTTTTGACATGACGGGGCTTGAAGAAGCCGGGCTACTGATTTTTTTCATCGAAAATCCTTACTAAATCCTCGTATTTCCAGGGGGGTTGATTATTTTTGCAGGACAACCAAAAACCTATTAATACGATGAAACTTCACCCGTATATCTCCCTCCTTCTGGCAGGGATTTTTTTTGTGGCCTGTAAGCAGGAAACAACCCCTGAACCCATTGCTGTACAACCCGAGCAGGCATTCGAATATGTGGTCGATCAGTTTGCGGACCTCCGGGTATTGCGCTATCAGGTACCTGGTTTTGAAGAACTCCCGGCTGATAAGAAAAAGCTTGTGTACTATCTTACCCAGGCAGGCCTGTCCGGACGGGATATCATCTGGGATCAGAACTACCGGCATAACCTGAAGATCCGCAGGGCACTGGAACAGGTCTATACCCGCTTTGAAGGGGACAAATCCACGGATGACTGGAAGGCCTTCGAAACCTATCTGAAGCGGGTATGGTTCTCCAACGGGATCCATCACCATTACTCCAATGACAAGATCGAACCCGGTTTTTCCACCGAATACCTTGGGTATCTCCTTGCGGAAACCGATACGGAGCTCAGCGGCGAACCTTTTGAGGTTATTTTCAACGAGGCTGACAGCAAAAAGGTAAATAAGAAAAAAGGAGTGGACAATGTGGCTGCCTCCGCTGTAAACTTTTATGACCCGGACATCACCTCCCAGGAGGTTGCCGACTATTACGCCTCCGTTGATAAAGGTCCGGCAGGAAGGCAGGTTGAAGCCGGTCTGAATTCCAAACTCGTTCGGGAGGATGGACAGCTCAGGGAAGAAGTCTACAAAGTCGGCGGGATGTACAGTGCTGCCCTGGAGGAAGTAGTGAAGTGGCTGGAGCTGGCAGTGGGAGTCGCTGAGACTGAACAACAGGCCCGCACCCTGGAATTGCTCATTGAATACTACCGCACCGGCGACCTGGGGGTCTGGGACGAATATGCCATTTCCTGGGTGACCACCACCGGGGGCGACATCGACTGGATCAATGGATTTATCGAGGTGTATAACGATCCGGTGGGGTACAAGGGGTCCTATGAGAGCATCATCCAGATCAAGGATTTTGAAATGTCCCGTCAGATGGAGGTCCTTTCCGAGAACGCCCAGTGGTTTGAAGACCAGTCCCCCCTGATGGAAGAACACAAGAAAGATAATGTGGTAGGGGTTTCCTATAAAACCATCATTGTGGCCGGGGAAGCCGGAGATGCCACCCCTAGTACTCCCATTGGCGTTAACCTGCCCAATAACAACTGGATCCGGGTGGAACACGGCAGCAAATCCGTTTCCCTCGGTAATATCATCAATGCGTATGCCAAGGCCGGTGGAACAGACCGCCTGAAGGAATTCGCCCATGACGAAGAGGAAATCGCCCTGGAGATGGAATACGGGGAACTGGCAGACAAGCTCCATACGGCCCTGCACGAGGTGGTCGGCCATGCTTCCGGTCAATTGAATCCGGGCGTGGGCCAGCCCAAGGAGACCCTTAAGAACTATAGCAGTACCCTGGAGGAGGGACGTGCGGACTTACTGGCCCTCTATTACCTGATGGATCCGAAGCTGGAGGAACTGGGCCTGGTTCCCAATTTTGAAAAGGTCGGCATGGCCGCTTATGACGGGTATATCCGGAACGGGCTCATGACCCAGCTGATCCGGATCGAACTGGGAGATGACATAGAGGAAGACCACATGGTCAACCGGCAGTGGGTTTCTGCCTGGGTATTTGAAAAAGGCCAGCAGGACAAAGTGATTGAAAAAGTAAGCCGGGATGGGAAGACCTATTTCAATATTTTGGATTACCAAAAACTTCGGGATTTGTTCGGGCAGTTATTGAGGGAAACCCAACGGATCAAATCCGAGGGGGATTACCAGGCAGCCGAGGATCTCGTAGAGGGATACGGGGTTAAAGTGGACCAGGAGATCCACGCTGAAGTCCTCAGGCGAAACGCCCAGTTTAAATCCGCACCCTACAGTGGTTTTGTCAACCCGGTGCTTGAACCTGTCACAGATGCTGAGGGGGAAATTATGGATGTGATCCTAAAGCAACCCGAAAGCTTCGAGGCCCAGATGCTGGATTACGCATCCCGCTTTGGCTTTCTTATAGCCCAATAGGTTTTAAACCAGTATAACGCATAAAAAAACCGCCCGGTTTCGGGCGGTTTTTATTTTTGCGGGAAGTGCCTAATCAAAGGAATACCCGTTATCCTCGGCCACCTGGTCTGCAATCAATTCACGAAGGGCTGCCACGTTGGGCTGGTTCTGGTATTTCGTAAATCGCTTCAGCCCCATAAGCATCATTCGCTGTTCATCGCCTTCTGCGAAGGAAACAATGGCCTCCTTCCCTTTCTTGATAACGATATCAACGGCCTCATAGAGGTAGAGCTGGGCCATGGCAATCTGCGTTTTCTGAGCGGCTTCCCCGAAGCGCTTCGCATTCTTTTCAGCGCGAAGCACGGCTGATTCGGCCATATAGATCTCGATCAGGATATCGGCAGCCGATAGCAAAAGCTGCTGGTGGGCTTCCAAATCCGGGCCGAATTTCTGAACAGCTTTTCCGGCTACCATCAGAAATACCTTTTTCAGCCTGCTGATCATCTCTTTTTCCTCTGAGAGTACCTCCGAGAAATCAGGGGTGTCAAAACTCGGGATGCCCATGAGTTCTTCGCCTACGGCAGTAGCAGGGCCCAGCAGGTCCACATGGCCTTTCATGGCCTTTTTAACCAGCATCCCAACAGAGAGCATGCGGTTGATCTCGTTGGTGCCCTCGTAGATCCTGGCAATCCGGGCATCCCTCCAGGCGGATTCCATGGGGGTGTCTGCACTGAAGCCCATACCCCCGAAGATTTGTATGCCCTCGTCCGTGGTCTGTTGTACATCCTCTGATACCGCTACTTTCAGGATGGAGCACTCAATAGCGTATTCCTCTACGCCTTTCAGTTCAGCTTCCTGATGGGAATTCCCTGCGGCCACCCGCATGGCAATCCTGTTTTCAATATCCTTTGCAGCGCGGTAGCAGGCAGCTTCGCCGACAAAGGCATTGGTGGCCATGGTCGCGATCTTGGATTTGATGGCGCCGAAATTGATGATGGGGGTCTTGAACTGTACCCGTTCCTTGGCATAGCCAACCGCTTCATCCGTCCCCCGTCTCTGGGCTTCAAGACAGGCTGCCGCCAGTTTAATACGCCCCACATTCAGAGCGTTCATGGCTATCTTGAAGCCGTTCCCCCGCTCGGAGAGCATATTCTCAACGGGCACTTTGGTCTCATTAAAGAACACCTGTCGGGTAGAGGAGGAGTGGATTCCCAGTTTCTTTTCCTCATCCCCCAGGGTTATCCCATTCTCAGGATCGTTCTCCACGATAAACCCCGTGATGAACTTATCGTCCTCAATGCGGGCAAAGACGATAAAAAGGTCGCAGAACCCCGCATTGGAGATCCACATCTTCTGGCCGGTAATCTTGTAATACTTCCCATCTTCGGATAACACGGCCTTAGTTTTCCCGGAATTCGCATCGGATCCGGCTCC